>NZ_JBFWMI010000120.1:0-7112 GCF_050251695.1 Macellibacteroides sp. | reverse complement strand
CGTTGCATAATTCAAATAATTCGTCCACCAGTTCGGGAAGCGTAAAGAGCGACGGACCGGTATCGAAGCGGTACCCATCCACGTTGATTTGGCCCATCTTCCCCCCGGGGCAACTGTTTTTTTCGTACACAGTTACCTGATGTCCTTTTCTTTGCAGCAGAATGGCCGAAGCCAACCCGCCGATTCCCGAGCCAACGACAGCGATTTTCATTACACAGCCAACTTGTGGGTAAAAATTTCTTTATAGAATTCGTTGAAGATAATACGGAACCAGACGGTATATGATTGGGGATTCTGCTCCATATCCAATTTTATATCTTCCGGTTTCATGTATTTATAAGAAGCAACCTCTTCGGGGTTGATTACCGGCAATTGATCGGTTTTGCCAATAAATACGTGGTCAATCTCATGCTCCGTAAGCAGATTATCAAAGGGAGCCTTGTACATGAATTTAAACACAAACTGCAGATCCGCCTCCATTCCCATCTCTTCCTTCAACCGTCGCCGGGCTGCGCCGAGGGTATCTTCACCCGGGTGCGGGTGACTGCAACAGGTGTTTGTCCACAGTCCGGCCGAATGATACTTATCATTGGCTCGCTGCTGCAACAGCACTTCATCGTTTGCATTCAATATAAAAACAGAAAAAGCTCTGTGAAGCATTGCCTTCTCGTGTGCTTCCATCTTCGGCATCGTCCCTATGGGATTATCATTTTCATCGACCAGTATCACCATAATTAATTGAATTTTGTGGAAACAAAAGCTTTAACAAACAGCCAGATCTTCTCATAGTCTGAGACTCTCACGCGTTTGGTAAGTAAAATGTTTGCCGGGGTTTTCTCTATTTTTCGTGTCAGCGTATAATAATACAGGTAAGCCGTGTATACTCCGGCATAAGCGCATTTAGGCAATTGCCTTATCCCTTGCATGGCTACCTTATAGTCTTCTTCAATTTCTTCAAGAATCTCCTTCTTTGTCGATTCATTTAAAGGTTGATTTCTCAAAACGGGGAAATAGATCCGATGCAGCTCCTGGATATCGTGACCGATATCCCGAAGGAAATTTATTTTCTGAAACGCAGACCCCAAGCGCATGGCATAGGGCTTAAGCCGGTCGTATTCCGACTGATTACCATCCACAAATATTTTCAGGCACATGAGTCCCACTACATCGGCCGAGCCATAGATATAATCCTTTATCTCCTTCTCCGAATAACTGCTTCTCAGTAAGTCGCTCCGCATGCTTGAAATAAATGCTTGAATCAAATCATCGTCTATGTTATACCTCTTAACTGTTTGCTGAAATGAGTTCAATATCGGATTCAGGCTTATCCCTTGGGCTTTGGCCTTATAGAAATCCCTTTCGAAATCGTCCAGTAGTTTTGCTTTATCGTATTCATGAAAAGAATCCACAATCTCGTCGGCAAACCTTACAAAACCATACAGGCTGTAAATGGGACCTCTTATCTGAGGATCGAAACAGGTAATGCCCAAAGAGAAGGAGGTGCTGTACCTTTGGGTGACCAGTCGGCTTATGTCGAAAGACAATGTGCTGTATAGTGGATCCATATTCTATTTATTAAAGTATTTACTTGCTTCTCCCGCTGCTATTTTACCGGAAATAATAGCCGGAGGAACACCCGGCCCGGGAACCGTAAGTTGTCCGGTATAGAAAAGGTTCTTCACCTGTTTATTGTGTACAGACGGTTTAAGGAAAGCCGTCTGCAACAGGGTATTTGCCAATCCGTAGGCATTACCCTTGTATGCATTGTAGTCGCGCATAAAGTCAGCTCCGGCATACGACTTATAAAATAACACATCCTTTTTAAGCGATTGCCCCGTAATATTCTCCATCCGGTCGATAAGCTGATTGAAATAAAAAGAACGAATCTCTTCGGAATCGGTAATTGCCGGGGCGATAGGAATCAGGAATATACCCGTCTCTTTACCTTCAGGAGCCAGTTGAGGATCCGTTATGCTGGGGAAACTTGTATAGAACAGCGGTTTATCGGGCCAACCGGGACGATCGTATATATTCTCTGCATGAAGCGTGAAGTCGGTATCAAAAAACAAGGTATGGTGTGCCACCTGATCTATTTTCCGGTCAAAGCCTACATAATACAACAAAGCTGAAGGAGCCATCACTCTTTTTTGCCAATAGGTTTCGCTATAATTGCGGAATGATTCATCCAGCAGATATTCGGTATGATGGTAGTCGGCTCCGGATATGATCAGGTCGGTTGCATGAAAAGTGTCCTTTACCACAACGCCGGTTGCTTTATCCTTCTGTACCACAATTTTGTCGACCGGACTTTGTGTCACGATCTCCACCCCCAGACTTTCGGCCACCTGCTTCATAGCATCCGCCAGACGGAACATACCACCTTTGATATGCCAGGTGCCCAGCACCATATCGGCGTAATTCATAAGGCAATAGAACAAAGGAGTATTACTTGGCTTTGCTCCCAGAAAGATTACCGGAAATTCCAGCAATTGCCTTAAATAAGGATGTTTAATATGTTGTTTAACCCGCGCACTGATCGTAGTAAAAAATTGAGAAAGCCGTTTTACAGTATCGGGCATGATAAGTTCGGAAAATGAATTAGCCGGCTTATACAATACTTTATCAACTGCCACCCGGTAATTAAACTCGGCGTCCTGTAAAAAAGAGCGTAAAAACCGACTGCTTCCGGGCTCCAGAGAATCAAACATGGCATATATCTCCGTTAAATCGGCAGATACTGATAGCGCTTCCTTCTCTGAAAAATAGATCTTATATCCGGGATCCAGCCGAATCAAATCATAATAGTCGGCACTTGTTTTACCGAAATCATTAAAAAATCGTTCTATAAGGTCGGGCATCCAATAGAAAGTAGGTCCCATATCGAATGTAAACCCCTCTTCGGTAAACTGCCTCGCCCGCCCTCCGATCGTATCATTCTTTTCGAACAGAGTGACCTTGTATCCGTTCTTTGCCATATAGCAAGCTGCGGATAAAGAGGAAAAACCTGAACCAATCAGAGTCACAGTTTTCATAGCATATAAAATAGGTAAGCAGTCAAAACTTTAATTTTAGTTTACAAAATTATAAAAAACATTTCACATTCCCAAATCTTACGCCATTAAATTATTAACGATACATAAAATTAGCTTTTAATGTGCTGTATAGTGGATCCATATTCTATTTATTAAAGTATTTACATGCTTCTCCCGCGGCTATTTTACCGGAAATAATAGCCGGAGGAACACCCGGCCCGGGAACCGTAAGTTGTCCGGTATAGAAAAGGTTCTTCACCTGTTTATTGTGTACAGACGGTTTAAGGAAAGCCGTCTGCAACAGGGTATTTGCCAATCCGTAGGCATTACCCTTGTATGCATTGTAGTCGCGCATAAAGTCAGCTCCGGCATACGACTTATAAAATAACACATCCTTTTTAAGCGATTGCCCCGTAATATTCTCCATCCGGTCGATAAGCTGATTGAAATAAAAAGAACGAATCTCTTCGGAATCGGTAATTGCCGGGGCGATAGGAATCAGGAATATACCCGTCTCTTTACCTTCAGGAGCCAGTTGAGGATCCGTTATGCTGGGGAAACTTGTATAGAACAGCGGTTTATCGGGCCAACCGGGACGATCGTATATATTCTCTGCATGAAGCGTGAAGTCGGTATCAAAAAACAAGGTATGGTGTGCCACCTGATCTATTTTCCGGTCAAAGCCTACATAATACAACAAAGCTGAAGGAGCCATCACTCTTTTTTGCCAATAGGTTTCGCTATAATTGCGGAATGATTCATCCAGCAGATATTCGGTATGATGGTAGTCGGCTCCGGATATGATCAGGTCGGTTGCATGAAAAGTGTCCTTTACCACAACGCCGGTTGCTTTATCCTTCTGTACCACAATTTTGTCGACCGGACTTTGTGTCACGATCTCCACCCCCAGACTTTCGGCCACCTGCTTCATAGCATCCGCCAGACGGAACATACCACCTTTGATATGCCAGGTGCCCAGCACCATATCGGCGTAATTCATAAGGCAATAGAACAAAGGAGTATTACTTGGCTTTGCTCCCAGAAAGATTACCGGAAATTCCAGCAATTGCCTTAAATAAGGATGTTTAATATGTTGTTTAACCCGCGCACTGATCGTAGTAAAAAATTGAGAAAGCCGTTTTACAGTATCGGGCATGATAAGTTCGGAAAATGAATTAGCCGGCTTATACAATACTTTATCAACTGCCACCCGGTAATTAAACTCGGCGTCCTGTAAAAAAGAGCGTAAAAACCGACTGCTTCCGGGCTCCAGAGAATCAAACATGGCATATATCTCCGTTAAATCGGCAGATACTGATAGCGCTTCCTTCTCTGAAAAATAGATCTTATATCCGGGATCCAGCCGAATCAAATCATAATAGTCGGCACTTGTTTTACCGAAATCATTAAAAAATCGTTCTATAAGGTCGGGCATCCAATAGAAAGTAGGTCCCATATCGAATGTAAACCCCTCTTCGGTAAACTGCCTCGCCCGCCCTCCGATCGTATCATTCTTTTCGAACAGAGTGACCTTGTATCCGTTCTTTGCCATATAGCAAGCTGCGGATAAAGAGGAAAAACCTGAACCAATCAGAGTCACAGTTTTCATAGCATATAAAATAGGTAAGCAGTCAAAACTTTAATTTTAGTTTACAAAATTATAAAAAACATTTCACATTCCCAAATCTTACGCCATTAAATTATTAACGATACATAAAATTAGCTTTTAAATTCACTGTTAAAATTCAATTTTACGAAAAGTTTGTAACTTGTTTTACCCTTTTCTTGTTATATATATGCAATGCATCACACAGATTCTATCTATGATTAAACACTATTCATCAAGTACCTTCGTACAGCCTGTCAGATTTGACAGGCTGTCGCAGGGTACAATGAAGTTTATACTCTATATACTCCGATTAGTAAAATGATTTTCTCCGTTATTATTTAGGCTCATTTGTTCGTTTAAAATAGAATTTTCTATTTACCAGAACAGGTTCGATTAGTTGAAAACGGATAAATTTGGCCATCAGGTTCTCGGCAGCCCTGCGGGGGATGCTTCCCTGTTTACAATATTGATTGAGAGAGATATATTCATTCTGCTCAAGCAGATCAAGCAGAAGTTGTTCCTTCTGGGTAAATTCCACCAAGACGCCCGTGGGACTTCCACTCTGTTGCCACACTTTCAAATGAACGGTCGTTGCCAGGATATTTTCGTCTTTCACGCGTACATAAGCGAGCTCTTTACCGGATTCGTCTTTCGCACAAACAGGTTTCTTATCGGTTTGATCCACGTTGACCAGCAAGACCGAACGACCTTCCACTTTGTATACCTGCATGGAATACTTTACCTCCGGCACACAATACATCTGTGCGGCAGCTTCAATCATATAAATCTCCTCATCCGAACGAATACCGGCAATGCGGCCGTTATCTTTAACTCCGATAAGCAATCGTCCTCCATCCGTATTGGCAAATGCCGATAAAGTACGGGCAATCTTTCTTGCATCCGAAATCTCAAATTTAAAATCCTGCTTCTGATGTTCTCCTTCGGCTATCAGAGAATATATATAGTCTGTATCAGTCATTGCTTTCATACGAATAACATTTTAAGATGGAAGGTCCGAAACAGGTAGAAAGTTGTACACATGTTCGTTTCACACCTACAAAAGTAAAGAAAAAAGTAAGATTGTATAAGTGAATAGGAACAAAACACAGTGGGCAAAACGGGACAACCCTCTATATTTGCCACAGAATAAACAACTTACAAAAACACAATAAACGATGATTAAGCACACATTCTTATCACTTGCCGCAGCACTTGTATGCCTGACTGCCGGCTGCAGCGGAGCAAAAACCCAATCGCCGGAACAACAATTGGCTTATCAAATTACGAATGACACCCTCATGCATAAGGTGGATTCGATGGCCAGAGAGGTTGTAAAAGGAGGTTTCAATGCGGGCGACGGCTATGGCGAGGTCTGGATTCGCGACTACAATACCTTTATCGAGCTGGCCATGGAGGTAATGCCGGACAGTACCATACAGGACAATCTGATCACCTTCTTCCATTTTCAAGGGAAAACGGGTGATATCGTGGATGGATTTATCGACATCAATAAGGCCGATCTCAATAATAAAGGAGGATACAAATACCGGTTATCCGATACGGAACCCCGCTATGCTGCACATAAGAATACGGTGGAGACAGATCACGAGGCATCCCTGGTACAGGCTGTTTGGCGCTACGTGAATAAAAGCGGCAACAAATCGTTTTTGCAAAAGCAGATTAATGGCCAGACGGTAGAGAAACGTTTGGAGATGGCCCTGGAGTTTTTAATGAACGAGCGACTGGACAAAACATACAGTTTGATTTGGGGTGCAACCACAGCAGATTGGGGCGACGTACAGCCGGAGCATCCCTGGGGAGTGGAGCTGGACGAGAACTCACATCTTGCAATAGACATTTACGACAATGCCTTTTTTATCATTGCGTTGAATCACTTTATTGAGCTGACCGACCGTCCCGAAGCTAAAGAGCGCTGGGCAAAGGTTCGCGACGATATTAAGGTAAATACGCGCAAATATCTATGGGACGAAGCGAAACAGAAGTTTATTCCACACATTTACTTAAAAGACTCGCCGTTTCCATCCGATTTCGATGAGAATTCAATTTATTACCACGGCGGAACAGCCATGGCGATCGAAGCCGGATTGCTTTCAAAGGAGGAAATTGCGGCAGCCAATACAACCATGGTGGCCAATGTAAAGGCATCGGGTGCTCCAACAATCGGACTAACACTCTATCCTCCCTACCCCGAAGGATTCTTCCAAAATAAGGGAATGTATCCCTATGGCTATCAGAACGGCGGCGACTGGACCTGGTTTGGCGGGAGGATGATCCAACAATTGATTCTCAACGGATTTGTTGAGGAAGCATACCAGGAAATAAATCCGATGATAAATCGGGTTATTAAAAACAACGGCTTTTATGAGTGGTATGGTATGGGAAATATACCCAGTGGTTCCGGTAATTTTAAAGGATCTGCCGGGGTACTGGCAAAAGCCATACATTTACTT
>NZ_JBFWMI010000119.1:0-7116 GCF_050251695.1 Macellibacteroides sp. | reverse complement strand
ATATCATCAATATTGTGAAAAATGGGTGTATCGATAGTTATTTGAATGTCATTCATTATAGCAGATGATAAAAATAAACGATATTTGCAAAGTATTATCAATCCGTTTGTATTATCGGATGTAAATCTAAAATAATATTTATATGAAAAAAACCTTCTTTCCGGCTGCTTGTGCGGCAGCTTTATTGTGTGTTTCTGTGGGATGTACCTCTCCGGGTGCATCGGGTAATAAACAATTACCGGCCAAGGTCACTCTTACCAAAGAGGTCCTGATGGACAAGATTAAAGGCGGATGGGCTGGACAAACCATCGGCTGCAGTTTTGGCGGACCAACGGAGTTTAAATACAATGGTACCATGATTCAGGATTATGTTCCCATCGAGTGGGACGACGACCGCATTTCCTGGTGGTACGACAACTTTCCCGGCTTGTACGACGATGTATACATGGACCTTACTTTTGTTGAGGTGTTCGACAGATTGGGGCTGGATGCGCCTGCCGATTCCTTTGCCATGGCTTTTGCCACGGCCGGTTACACGCTGTGGCATGCAAACCAGTCGGCACGCTACAACATCCTTCAGGGGATAATGCCTCCCCAATCCGGCCATTGGCTTAACAATCCTCATGCGGATGATATTGATTATCAGATTGAAGCAGACTATGCCGGTTTAATGACACCGGGTATGCCTAACACGGCTTCGGCTATCTCGGATAAGATAGGACACATTATGAACTATGGCGACGGATGGTATGGCGGTGTGTATGTGGGAGCGATGTACTCGCTGGCATTTGTGTCGGACGATGTGGAGTATGTAGTTACTGAAGCCCTTAAAACCATCCCGCAGCAGAGTACCTTCTACCAATGCATGGCGGATGTGATTAAATGGCACAAGCAGTATCCCGACGACTGGAAGCAGACCTGGTTCGAGTGCGAGAAGAAATGGAGTCAGGATATCGGTTGTCCGGACGGCGTGTTTGTTCCCCTTAACATAGATGCCGTTATAAACAGTGCTTACATCGTGATTGGCTTGCTGTACGGCGAAGGTGACTTTTACAAGACGATGGACATATCCACCCGTTGCGGTCAGGATTCCGATTGTAATCCGGCCTCAGCTGCTGGTATCCTGGGTACCATGATTGGCTACGACCGTATACCCGAATATTGGAGAAAGGGGCTTGCTAAGGTAGAAGACCGGGCTTTCTCATATACCGATATCTCTCTGAATAAGGCTTATAAGATGAGTTTCGACCAGGCTCTTCAGGTGGTTCAGCAGAATGGTGGCTCTGTGGCGGGCGACAGTGTTACCATTGTTTGTCAGCTTCCCGAACCTGTACGTTACGAAAAGGCCTTCGAGAATCTGTATCCGGTAACGAAGCAGACTATCAACAAGCCTATCGATCAGGTGGGTGAAGTTGTTTTTGAAGGTACGGGCGTGGTGTTTAAGGGATACCTGCAGTGTGCCGATGCTACCTATGTGGGCAAGGCAGAGATGCGTATAGACGGTGAACTGGTGGAGACTGTAAACCTGCCCGCTTCGTACACTACCCGACGTAACGATCTGTTCTGGAAATATCAGCTTCCTAAAGGAAAACATACGGTTACATTCAGCTGGCTGAATCCCCGAAAAGATGCTTCAATCAACTACACGGAAGCGGTCATCTATTCCGACTCTCCCAATAAGATTGTACATCAGCCTGCTGCCAAATAAGTGAGAAATTAATGGCGTATAAGGTTGAACTAAGTTCAAACTAAACTTGTATATGCAACCGCCCCCATGAACTCGTTTGATCGAGTTCATGGGGGCGGTTTATTGGCCCATGGCCTGAGTTCCTAAACGGGGTAGTTTCAACCTTAATTGATATAACCCCGGTTGTTAGTTCCTATTTATTTGCCGGTAATTTGTACCGGGAAGGGAGTGTAAAAGAGGTTGTTTTCTGTCCGGACCAGCATCCATTCCTCACAAATCCGGGCTTGGGCAGGGTGGGAGAGACTATCTTCTGCCAGAACCCGATTTACGTGTTGCGCCGCCCGGACGGTTGCTGCGGGTGTTTCCTCCTCCGGAATTGGAACGGTTACCGCCTGAGGGTCTGCCGCCGGATTGTGACGGGCCTTTGGAAGCACGTGCTCCGCTGTTGTTTGCCTTGGCCGAGGCGGGAAGCGATTTGCCTATCCGCTCTTTGCTACCCGTTCCTCCCGATTTGGCAGTCCGGTTTGCCGGTTTGCCTTTCTGCTCTTTTTCCTGAGCCGAAAAGGTAGTACGTGTCTTCAGTTTCTCCGGAGCAGCCGCCTTGGGAGTATCGGCTTTCCGCACGGAGGTCGCCTGTTTCTTCTTTGCCGGAGCAGCCGTTTCAACGGAGTTTTCCAGTAATTTGTTCAAGGTAGCCAGCTCTTCATCCGAAAGGAAACGCCACTCTCCCGAAGGAAGCTTATCCAGACGGATGTTCATAATGCGGGTACGCTTCAGCTTTATTACCTCGTATCCAAGGGCCTCACACATACGTCTGATTTGCCGGTTCAATCCCTGTGTGATGGTAATCTGGAACCTTGTGTCGGTTTCCTGTACCATCTTGCATTTTTTTGTAATTGTACCCAGGATAGGTACTCCGTTGGTCATCCTGGTAATAAACTCGGGAGTGATGGGTTTATCCACCGTTACAACATATTCTTTGTCGTGGTCGTTTGACCCACGTAATATCTTGTTCACGATGCTGCCGTCGTTGGTTAGAAGCAACAGCCCCTCCGAAGGTTTGTCCAATCTCCCGATATTGAAGATACGGGAAGGAAAGTTTACATAATCCACCACGTTGTCGCGTTCGGTGGGATCGGTTGTGCAGGTAATGCCGGGCGGTTTGTTAAGCGCAATGTAAACGGTCTCCTCCCTGCGTTTAAGAAGGACACCATCCACTTTGATACGGTCGCTGTAGTTTACTTTCGATCCGATCTCGGCAGTTTTATCGTTTACCAGTACGCGACCTTGTTCGATCATTGTATCTGCTTCACGACGGGAACATAGGCCTGACTCGCAAATAAGTTTGTTTAATCTGATTTCCATTTACTGTATAACTTGATATAAATATAGAAAGGAGACAAGAGAGGGAAATATTCCGCCGAAGATGTTACCCTTACGGCAGGGTATAAAAAAGAGAGAGGCAAAGCCAACTATCAATAATTGACTTTGCCTTTCTGTAGATACATAAATCGAATGGGTATATATCATACCAATTTCGGACAATAAAGTGAACCGGAAGCCAGGGCCTCCGGTTTCAGGTTATCGCACCGGAATCTTGCAAATTCTTTTTTCATGACGACCACCGTCGAAAGGGGTTGAAAGAAACGCTTCGAGTACTTTTTTAGCCTCTTCGTTGCTTATAAAACGGGCGGGAAGCACCAGCACGTTGGCGTCGTTGTGTGCACGACCCAGACGGGCAAGTTCCGGTTCCCAGCTGATGGCAGCACGGACTCCCTGATGTTTATTAAGCGTCATGGCAATACCGTTGCCCGAGCCGCATATACCGATACCCGGATATACTTCGCCTGCTTCGATGGCATTGGCCATGGGATGGGCATAGTCGGGATAATCGGTGCTTTCGGCAGAGTTTGTGCCGAAGTCCTGCCAGGAAATACCCTTTTCATCCATTACTTGCTTCAGATACTCTTTCAGCTCGTAACCGGCGTGATCACTGCAAATTCCTATTTTTTTCATGCCAATAATTCTTTTACCTGCTTGTAAACGTTTGCTCCGGTGAATCCTAATTTCTCATCCAATACGGTGTAGGGTGCAGAGAAACCGAATGATTCGAGTCCCCATACCTTGCCGTTTGAACCAACCAGGCCTTCCAGATTAACCGGCAGACCGGCTGTTAAACCAAACACCTTTTTACCCGAAGGGATAACCGATTCCTGGTAAGCCTTAGGCTGACTGCGGAACAGGCCTTCCGAAGGAACAGATACGATGCTTACCTTGATACCATCGGCACGAAGCAAGGCTGCACCTTCCACAAGGGTCGATACTTCAGAGCCGGATGCCAGTAATACCACGTCGGCATTGGCGTCTGCTTCAACAACATAGGCTCCCTTTACTGCCTGAAGCGCTTCTGTAGCACGACAGTTTACGGCAGGAAGGTCTTTGATATTTTGTCTTGACAGGATCAATCCGGTAGGAGTAGCGGTGTTTTCCATAGCCATCTTCCAGGCAACGGTCGTTTCCTGTACGTCGGCCGGACGAAGCACCAACATAGAGTTGTGTCCTTTATGATTTTTCAGTTTCTCCATCAAACGGATCTGAGCTTCCTGCTCTACCGGTTCGTGGGTAGGACCGTCTTCTCCAACACGGAATGCATCGTGGCTCCAGATAAACTTAACAGGAAGTTCCATCAGGGCAGCCATACGGATGGCGGGTTTCATATAATCGGAGAATACAAAGAAGGTTCCGCAGGCAGGAATTACACCGCCATGCAAAGCCATACCGATACATACGCAGGCCATAGTAAGTTCGGATACGCCGGCCTGGAAGAAGGCTCCGGAGAAATCACCCTTTACAAAGGCATGTGTTTTCTTAAGGAAACCGTCGGTCTTGTCGGAGTTGGACAAGTCGGCAGACGATACCACCATGTTCTCAACCTGGGTAGCCAATACGCTAAGCACCGTTGCCGAAGCTGTACGTGTAGCCTGGTTTGCTTTTTGTTCTACAGCACTCCAGTCGATAACAGGAGCTTTGCCGGAGAAGAACATCTCCATCTTGGCAGCCAATTCCGGGTTTTCTTTGGCCCAGGCAGCTTTGGCTGCTTTCTTTTCGGCTACAATCACTTTCAGTTCTTCGGCTCTTTTGGCATACAAAGCGGCCACTTCGGGGAAGATTGCGAAAGGTTCATCGGGGTTACCACCCAGATTCTTGATTGTATTTTCTATAGATGCACCTGCGGCTGTTAAAGGTTGGCCGTGGGTGGATACTTTATTGGCATAGCAACCGTTGGCTGCGTCTACCGCTCCTTTACCCATCAGTGTGTTACCGATGATAAGAGTGGGTTTTTCTGTTTCAGCCTTAGCAGCTGTAAGGGCGGCACGGATTTCGGCAACATCGTTACCGTTTATCGTAATCACCTTCCATCCCCAGGCTTCGTACTTCATGGCTACATTTTCAGAATCCACTTCGTCCACTTTCGTTGAAAGCTGGATGTTGTTGGAGTCGTAGAACATAATCAGGTTGTCTAGTCCCAGCGTGCCGGCAACACGGCCAGCTCCCTGCGAAATCTCTTCCTGAATACCACCATCCGAAATGAATGTATAGATGGTTTGATTCATCACCTCGCCAAAGCGTGCCTTCAGGAATTTAGCGGCAATAGCGGCACCTACAGCATAGGTATGTCCTTGTCCCAGCGGACCGGAAGTGTTTTCTACACCACGTTTGATGTCTACTTCCGGGTGACCGGGAGTAGGGCTTCCCCATTGGCGGAACTGCTTTAGTTCGTCTAACGAATACTTGCCTGTTAATGCCAAAACGGAATACAACATGGGAGACATATGACCCGGATCCAGGAAGAATCGATCGCGTCCTTCCCATTCAGGATTGGCGGGATCAAATACCAAAAATTCAGAAAACAGCACATTCGCGAAGTCTGCACCACCCATAGCGCCTCCCGGGTGACCGGATTTCGCTTTTTCTACCATGGACGCAGCAAGAATACGAATGTTATCCGCTGCCTTGTTCATAACTATACTATCGTTCATCTTTTTAAGAGGATTGTAATTTTTTGCAAATATAGACATTCTAATTTATTAATACCCTACAAAAGGGAAGATAACCTATAAACAAAACTACTTTGGGAAAGGTTTTTGGTTTTATTGTACTTCTTCTTATGACTGGTTTTGCATATTTTTTAAAATTCTTTCTTTTTCTGAATTGTGTTTGCTTTTTAATTTGTAATATTGGACAGTTAATCACATACAATTTGGAAAGCCATGAAAAAGTTCTATTCCACCATTTTGTTTTTGTTCTTTATCGTTCTTTTTGCCGGTGCTGTTCTGGACGGGAAGACTCCCGCTAATTACTTTGCAGGTAAATGGGATGTAACCGTAGTGGGTACGCCTCAGGGAGACGCCCGACTGATTGTTTGCCTGGAAGAAAAGGATGGAAAGCTAACGGGGAAGATTGTAGATCCGGCCACAAATACGGAGATCAGTCCCATTTCCGACCTCACACAAGCAGAAAAAACGGTTACTTTCTATTTCAATGCACAAGGCTATACCGTATCTTTGCAGCTGAAAGAAAAAGATAAGAACAGTGTTACCGGCAGCATGATGGATATGTTTGATGCCTCCGGTACCCGAATCGAAAAAAAATAGACTATGTTGATATTGCTTTCTCCGGCCAAAACAATGACAGGCTCTTCGCCTGTCGCAGCGCCGGATAAAACAGTGCCCGCCTTCGAAAAGGAGGCTGCGGAGCTGGCTTTGTATTTATCCCAATCGTCCGTAGAGGATTTATCCCGTATGCTGAAAGTGAACACTACCCTGGCTGCCGGGAATTACCGGCGCTTCAAGGAGTTTCACTCCGCCGATGTTCCTTCGCTGCAGGCGGTGCTTGCCTATACGGGGATTGTTTTCAAGTATTTAAACCCGGCCGGTTTTACGGAAGCCGACTTCCACTATGCGCAGTCGCATCTGCGGTTCACCTCTTTCCTGTATGGCTTGCTGCGTCCGCTGGATGGTATCAAATGCTACCGTCTGGAAGGCGATGTGCGGCTGCCCGAATTAAATGGGTTGACTATGTTCGAGTATTGGAGGAGCAGGCTGACCGACAAGCTCATCGAAGATTGCCGCAGTGCCGGCGGGATATTGGTGAACCTGGCCAGTGCAGAGATGAAGTTGTTGTTCGACTGGAAACGGCTTACCGCCTCGGTGCAGGTGGTTACTCCCGAATTCAGGATCCCGAAGAACGGAAAGCTGACTACCGTGGTGATCTACACAAAAATGGCAAGGGGGGAAATGTCGCGGATGATTTTGAAGGAACGCCTCGGCAGGGTAGAGGATTTAAAGAAGTTCTGCTGGGAGGGATTTATGTTCCGTCCCGATTTGTCGGATTCCAATGTGATGATGTTTGTGCAGGAGGGTGTTTGA
>NZ_JBFWMI010000118.1:0-7244 GCF_050251695.1 Macellibacteroides sp. | reverse complement strand
TTTTGGTAAAGGGAACAACAATAGGAACTGTAACCGACACTGATGGTAAATTTTTGTTACGTAATCTTCCCTCTGGCGGGGCAGTATTACAAGTCTCATATGTTGGTATGCTTACTCAGGAAGTAATCGCCAAACCTAATATGAGGGTTATTCTGAAAAGCGACACCAAAGTGGTAGACGAAATCGTTGTTGTAGCCTACGGAACAGCCAAAAAATCCTCTTTTACCGGATCTGCAGCATCAATAGGATCGAAAGATCTAGAGATAAGACCTTTAACCAATGCAGCCTCTGTATTAGACGGTGCCGCTCCGGGTGTTCAGGTAGCAGCTGCCAGCGGACAACCAGGAGATTCTCCATCGATCCGTATCCGTGGTTTTGGATCTGTTAATGCATCAAATTCGCCTCTTTATGTGGTTGACGGGTCAATTTACAACGGAGCAATCGGAGATATCAATCCAAATGATATTGAAGCAATCACTGTTTTAAAAGATGCGGCTTCTACTTCATTATATGGTTCAAGCGCAGGAAACGGTGTAATTTTAATTACCACGAAAAAAGCTAAAGAAGAAAATACCGCAGTAAACTTATCAATCACACAAGGTTTTTCTCAAAGGGCAATCAAGGAATACAACCGCATCAATGTAATGGATTATTACCCTTTGCAATGGGAACAACTTAAAAATCAATACATGACCGCTAATAGTTACACAGCCGAAAAAGCAGCTCAGACTGCAACGGCAAACATTTTCGGTCTTTTGATGTACAATCCGTTTAAAGGAGTTGCAAATAACGAGATTGTAGGTACAGATGGTAAATTAAATCCCTCGGCAAATACCTTATTATGGGGCGACGACCTGGATTGGTACGATGAAATGGAAAGAACTGGTTATCGCGGTGAATACAATTTGTCTTATACCAATAAAACGAACAAAAGCGACACCTACGTTTCTGTTTCTTATCTGGAAGACAATGGATATGTTATTAAATCGGACTTTGAACGTTTTGCCGGTAGAGCCAATGTTAATGTTTACCCAGTAAAATGGTTTAAAACAGGTCTTAATATTGCCGGAACCCGTACAACTTCGAATACAGCCAATGCAACTGATAACTCATCGGGTTATGCCAACCCATTTATGTTTGCACGCGGGATCGGCCCGATTTACCCCGTCTATTTGCACGATACAACGACAGGTGAATATATTTTAGATGAAACTGGAGCTAAACAATACGACTATAGCAGCGTTAGAGCAGGTTCTGCTTATTCCGGACGACATATTGTTGCCGAAACAAACTGGAATCAACGTAAATATACCCGCGACGGACTCAATGCCCGCACTTATCTGGATTTGAATCTATATGACGGACTTACTGCAACTATCAATGCAACACTTGAATCTACAAACTATCGTAACGCAGGATACGACAACAAGCTGGTTGGCGACGGAGCTCCGGCCGGACGTCTGCGTATTGAAAGCACAAGAAGTACCACCTACACCTTCAACCAATTACTTTCTTATGCTAAATCGTTCGATAAACATACAGTTGATGCTTTAATCGGTCACGAAAATTATTCATACGAATATCAGTATTCATACGCCATGAGACAAGGTCAGGTATTGGACGGACTCTATGAAATGGATAATTTCGTAACCATCAATTCAGTAACCTCTTACACTGATACATACAAGAAAGAGGGTTATCTGGGCCGTTTAAACTACAATTACGACGATAAGTATTATGCATCGTTCTCATTTAGACGTGACGGAACTTCCCGATTCCACAAAGATTCAAGATGGGGTAATTTCTGGTCGTTAGGTGCTTCATGGAGAATGGATCAGGAAAGTTTCATCAAAGACCTGAAATGGGTAGACCAGTTAAAACTCCGCGCGTCTTATGGAGAAACCGGTAACGATGCCGGAATTGGATATTACCCCTACCAGACATTATATGGAATGGGATACAATAACGCTACCGAAGCAGGTATCCTTTTCGACTCTTTTGGAAACAATAATTTAAAATGGGAAACTCAGGTATCTTATGATGCGGCAATCGAGTTCGGTTTGTTTGAAAAACTTACCGGTACCGTCGAGTTTTTCAATAAAGAGTCGAAAGATCTTCTGTTTGAAGTACCGAAGCCTATATCTTCAGGAACCGAATCTATCTGGGAAAACATTGGAAAAGTTAGCAATAAAGGATTGGAAGTAACGCTTGATTACGTTCTGCTAAAGAACAAAGATTGGAGATGGAATATCGGTCTAAACGCTACATTCCTAAAGAATGAGGTTAAGAAATTACCTGATGGACAAAAAGAAATCATTGATGGAACAAAGAAAATTATGGTTGGCCGTTCCATTTACGATTATTGGTTGAAAGAATATGCCGGTGTAGATCCTAACGATGGAGCAGCTTTATACCGATTTGACGACTCTGTAAAAGAAGATGGTACTCCGGCTCAAACATGGTCAGACACCGACGGAAGAATCATTGGCGACGAAAAATTCACAACCAGTCAGGCGAAAGCTAAATACCATTATGCAGGTAGCGCAATTCCAGATGTATACGGTGGTATCAATATGGGAGTAAAATACAAAGCATTTGAATTGACAACCGTATTTTCGTATGCTTTAGGTGGTAAAATATACAATTCAAGCTATCAATCTCTGATGTCTGTTGGGGCTTATGGTGCTGCAATGCACAGTGACATAAAGAATCGCTGGCAGAAAGCCGGTGATGTTACAAACACACCTCGTCTGGATGGCAGCAAATCGTCCGACTTTAATGCCCAGTCCGACCGTTGGTTGATCAGCTCCGATTTCATCAGCATGAAATCATTGTCATTAGGCTACAATATTCCAAAAAGCATCTATAGCAATACAGGCATCCGTAATGCCAGAGTCTCAATCAGCGGAGAAAATTTATTCCTGATCAATGCCCTTCAAGGTATGGATACACAGCAATCATACAACGGTATAATAAACAATGCTCACATACCGGCGCGTTCATGGACATTTGGATTAAACGTTAGCTTCTGATTTTACAACCAATATAAAAAGACAACAATATGAAAAAAATAAAAAATATAGCCATTGCGCTTATGGCATCCACAGTCTTACTTTCTGGATGTAGTGAAGACTATATGGAAACATCACCTACAGATCAGGTAAGTGAAACAATAGTATCCGGATCTCTCGACAATCTTTACATTGCATTAAATGGAATTCACCGCTCCCTGGTTAGACAATACCTATCGTCTCAAAGTTGCGGAGGAGAACCTTCAATGAATATTTACCGCGATGTGCTTGGAGATGACTTAGTGCATCCTTCCACCGGAAATTCATGGTTTTTAAGTGATTTGAGATGGGTATCCCACCGTAATCCCAATGCTACTTCAACCAAATATCCATTCTATATTTACTATCAGTTTATCCTTAATGCGAATTTGATCTTACAAAATGTTGACAAAGTTCAACTTACGGATCAAAAACTACACGATGGAGTAAAAGGTGAAGCCTTATGTTTTCGTGCATGGTCTCATTTTAATCTTGTACAATTGTATGCTAAAAGATACGATCCCGCAGGTTCAAACTCCCAACTTGGCGTACCTTATCGCAAAGAAGCAAATACAGATGGTATGGCTCGTAACACGGTAGAGGAATGCTATCAGTTTATAAACGAAGATTTGGACGAAGCGATTGAATTGCTAAAAAACTATACTGCTAAAGCAACGACTCATTTCTCGCTTAAAGTTGCTTACGGACTAAAAGCAAGGGTTCTACTCACTATGGGCAATTACCCCGAAGCTGCTAAATTTGCCGATTTAAGTATTAAAACAGCCGAAGCTGACGGAAATAAGCTTATGAACAGTACAGAGCTTATGAGCGGTTTTGCCACAATCCTAACCGATACTGACGAGGCGATGTGGGCAGCCAATACACAGGATGATCAAACAATCTATTTCTATTCATTCTATGCATATATGTCGTGGAACTTTAACGCATCGGCAATCCGTGCTGTACCAAGATGTATCAATTCTGTTTTATATAATAAAATATCGAACACAGATATTCGTAAAAAATGGTGGGATCCAACCGGTACTGCAGCTGTGCCTGCAACCACTTACAAGAAATATAAATATCAGAACAGAAAGTTTACTGCAAAGGCCACCTCAAATTCAGTGGGTGATTACGCTTATATGAGGCTTGCCGAAATGTATCTTATTAAAGCGGAAGCATTGGCGCGTAGCGGACAGGTAGAAGAAGCTCAAAACACATTTACAAAGTTTGCCATCACCCGCGACCCATCTTATGTAGCCTCCAGTACAACCAAAGAACAGCTTGCCGAAGAGATTATGATCCATCGCCGTGTGGAACTTTGGGGAGAGGGCTTCAGATTTACAGATCTTAAACGATTGAATCTTCCGCTGGACAGAACAGGATCTAATCACGAAGCAGCAATTGCAATTAAACTGTCTGAGCCTGCAGGGTCAAAAGAATGGCAATATATGATTCCTCAAGACGAATTAAACGCTAACCCGTTAATGACTCAAAACGAATAGTGTTTTTTTCTATTTTATACACACTTTAAAGTACAGATATCCCGTTAATACGGGATACTGTACTTTTTTATTAAAAACATATAGACTATGAAAATAAAAAACATCTTCTTATCTGCTACTATTCTGGCAAGTACTGTAATTGCAAATGCACAGGAACTGCCCTATCAGGAACCTCCCAAAGAAATTAAAGAGATTGCTCTTGCAAAATTGTCTCCCATAATTGACTTCAGTGAAGATTACAAATGGATGCTTCAGCTTGAACGGGCTCCTTACTATTCGGTAAGTGAACTTGCCCAACCAGAATTAAGACTTGCAGGTATACGCATCAATCCTGAAACATTTAGCGAATCGCGGCAACGCGGTTATGTAGGGGTTACCCTTGTTAACATGGAAACTAAGCTTGAAAGAGTTATTGAAGGGTTCCCGGATCAGTCAATCATCCTGAATATTAATTGGTCGCCACAATCTGATAAAATTATTTTTTTCGTAAAAGAAGGTGATGGAGTTTATCTGTATCAGTGTATAACAACTGAGAGTAAAGTAGTAAAACTTAGCAATAGAAAGATCAATGCCTGCTTCGGCACCTCTCTTTTCTGGATTAATAATAACGAAATATTAATATTGGCAATACCCGAAAACATCGGAAACGCACCTGTTGGAAGCACCGTACCACAAGGAGCCCTCGTACAGGAAAATAGTGGAAAAGCTCAGGCAGCGCGTACTTATCAGGATTTATTGAAAAATAAATTTGATGAATCGCTGTTCGATTACTACTTTACATCCGAAATAATAAAAATAAATAACCAAGGGAGTTTGAGTACCGGAATCAAAGGTGTTATTACCAGTGTGTCCCTCTCTCCCAATAAAGAATTGCTCTTAGTTGAAAAAACCCATAAACCCTATTCTTACATTGTTCCCATAAGTAATTTCCCCACTACGTTATCTGTAACTGACATAAATGGTAAACTTATTAAAACAATCGCCGAAATACCTTTAGTTATCACAGCTATGGGTTATGACACTACCTCTCCTTATCCAAGGAATTTTGGATGGAGACCGGATAAACCGGCTACTCTTTTCTGGACTGAGGCACAGGACAACGGGGACCCTAAGAAAAACAAAACCGAATATGCCGACATAATTTATCAGCAGACTTTTCCTTTTACCGATGTAAAAAAAGAAGTAGTTAAAACCAAACTCCGTTCGTACGGAGTTCAATGGGGAAATGATTCTCTGGCACTTATAACCGAATCATCTGCTGCAACACGTCTGGTTAAGACATCCTGTTTTAAGCCCGGATCGGATAAAGATCCGGTACCTCTTTTTGAATTCTCACGCGATGATAACTACAATAATCCAGGCAGACCGCATGTAGTAAAAAATCAGTATGACAAATATGTGCTTTATACTAATAAGAAGAACAATCAGCTTTTGTTGCTTTCGGACGGTGCATCACCCGAAGGGAATATGCCTTACCTGAGTCTTTACGATATTACGAAAAAGAAAAACACTATTCTTTGGAGGTGTAAAGCACCTTATTACGAAACGATTTCCCGTATTAAAGATCCCGTAAAACTAGAGATCATCACTGCAAGACAATCAATAACAGAACCTGTTAATTTCTTTATCAGACAAATTAAGTCCAATAAAGTTAAACAGTTGACCAACTTTCCGAATCCTTACCCCAGCATGAAAGGGGTAAGTAAAGAACAGATCCGCTACAAAAGAGAGGATGGAGTAGATCTGACAGCAACCGTTTATCTTCCGGCCGGATACAGCAAGGAAAAAGACGGGAGACTTCCTGTAATTATGTGGGCGTATCCACGTGAGTACAAATCAGCATCGGATGCCGCACAGGTAAGAGGTTCGAAATACACCTTTACAAGCATAAGCTACGGATCGCCCATTTTTTGGGTTAAAAAAGGCTATTGCGTAATGGACAATGTAGAAATGCCCATTGTAGGTGGCAATGGTGTAGAACCAAATGACAACTTCACCGAACAACTTGTAATGAATGCAGAAGCTGCTGCAAAGGTTATACACGAAATGGGAGTTGGCGATACTTCCAGACTTGCTGTAGGAGGACATTCATACGGAGCTTTCATGACAGCCAATCTATTGGTACATACTAATTTATTTAAAGCAGGAATTGCAAGAAGTGGTGCTTACAACCGAACATTAACTCCTTTTGGTTTTCAGGCCGAAACACGTACGTATTGGCAGGCTCCGGAGGTTTATAATGCGATGTCGCCATTTATGTATGCAGATAAACTGAATGGTGCTTTATTATTGATCCACGGTGAACTCGATAACAATAGCGGTACTTTTCCAATCCAATCCGAACGTTTTTTTCAAGCATTGAAAGGGCACGGAGCTACAGTTCGCTATGTTGTTCTGCCTCTGGAAAGTCATGGATATTCTGCCAAAGAAAACATACTTCACATGCTATACGAAACAGACTCGTGGCTTGAGAAATATGTAAAATAACATCAAGAATTAGTATAACAACGGAATTCGCCCTTATGCATGTGTCTATGTATAAGGGCGAGTTTTATTTGTGATAAGGATACATAAAAATTAACGTTACATACCCATAAACAGGGCTAATTGACAACAAACTGCAAAAACTATTAAATACAACTAATTAAAAAGTCAAATTAACAATTACAATTGAAAATCTTATACATTT
>NZ_JBFWMI010000117.1:0-7953 GCF_050251695.1 Macellibacteroides sp. | reverse complement strand
CCGAAGACTTCCTTCAGATTACACCTCGCGATGAACACCCTTGTCGTTGGCTGGACGCTTCCCGCTGTTAGGGCGCGTTGGGGACTTACACCCGTTAGAATACGTTCGTGCTGGGCGAACAATAGAACGCCGTTGTACCGATAACTTGGGTACAACGGCGTTTTTGTTTTATCAGGCTCGGATCATTTCGATACACATACGCGAATTGTGGTAGGGGCATTTCCAGAAGCCGGCCTTGTCTTCGGCCAGGTTGGGTTTCCCGTCGCGGATGCTCCAGTACCATTCGCCGTGGGTCTTGTCTATCAGATGGGCCGAGATGTATTGCCAGGTGGCGGCCGACTTATCCAAATATGCTGCATCGCCGGATAGTTTCCATGCGTACATGAATCCTACGGCCGCCTCTGCCTGAGGCCACCAGTGACGGTCGGTATCGGTATGTCCTCTGCGGGTATCGGTCTCGTACCAGATGCTTCCGTCGGACTGCAAGCCTTCGCGTACGGTGGTCTGCACCAGCTGCATGGACAGGCTTTCAACCCGTAGAAGCAGGGCCGGATCGCCCAATACCTGGGCAGCTTCGTACAACAGCCACGAGGCTTCGATGTCGTGTCCGTAGGAGTCGATGGTTCCTTTGCGGGTCCACTGTTCGTCGAAGAAGAGATTCATATGTCCTGTACGGGTATCGATGATATGATCGGCAAAGATCAGTATCAGCGCCTCCAGCGCCTCTTTAAGGCGTGGATCTTTCCATACACGGTACAGGTTGGTATAGGCCTCCAGGATATGGAGGTGGGTATTCATGGTCTTCTTCTCGTTTTCGTCTTTTTCGCTCAGCCGAAGGTCGTCCAGCAATTGCCAGTCGCGGCTGTAGGCTTCAAAATAGCCTCCCTGCTGGGTATCCCTGCTATGTTGTTCGATCAGGTGAAACAGCTCTTTTGCCTTAGCTAATGCCTCTTCGTTGCCGGATGCCATATGGTATTCCGTAAGGGCGTAGATAAAGAAGGCCTGCGAATAGATCTGCTTCTTGGTATCGGCCGGCGATCCGTCGGCATTCACCAGCCAGTAGGTACCGCCCATCTCCTCGTCGAAAAAGTATTTGAGGGCATACCCGTAAGCGCGTTCGGCCATGTGCAGGTATGCGGAATCGGGCTGCACACGGTAGGCCGCCGAGAAGGTCCACAGGATGCGGGCATTCAGGATGCCCCCCTTCCCTGCTCCACCAATGATCCGGTCGGCGCCATCTATCTGTCCGTAAAACCCACCCTGTTCCACATCCACCATACGCCCCATCCAGAAGGGAAGGATTCCATGAATCAGTTCGGCACGCATCTCCTCTTTCAGTTGTTTGAGTAAGCTCATCGTTCTCTTGTCGTTTTTTCTGTATGAAACAATATCTTATTTGGCTGCATCCATGATCTGACGCATGGATACGGTATAATTCTTAATCACCTGCACGGTAGAGTCGGTATCGAAAACCGAGTTAAGTCCCTGCTCTTCCTGAGCGGGATCACCCATATAGTCGTCGCCCACCTGCCAATATACATGGTCCGTACGCGGACGGGCATAACCACCCCATGCCCAGAAATTGCATCCGGCCAGGGTGCCGTTGGTACGTACGCTTTCCAATACGCGCTCAAAGATATAAGAATAATAGGTATCTCTGCTGGTGGTAGGGTCGCTTAATTCGTACTTATGCGAATCGCGGGGCATACCGAACTCCTCGAGGGTGATGGGTTTGCGCAGCGAATCGGCCAGAGCAATGTGTTTATCCATGTACGCTGCGGTGTTCTCGATGGCACGGTTCAGTGTGCCTGGGATATCCTTGCTGTCCAACCAGCCCCAGTTCTTGGGCCAGATGTGCATGGTAAGGTAGTCGATGTTGGGATCGGCATGCACTCGGGCATAGAGGTCGAAGTCTTCTTCGCTGCCTGCCTCGCCTTCGGATCCAGTGGATACGAGGTGATTCTTATCCAGACTCTTGATGTGTGCGGCTATGTCTTTGATCCATGTGGCATAGGCATCCTTGTTTCCGGCGCCCATGGGTCGGGGTTCGTTGGCTATCTGCCACGACAGGATGGCGGGGTCTTCGGTATATTTACGTTTGTTGTAAAAATTGGTACGCGACAACACCGTGGTGATATGGTTCTTGAAGATTTGCTGACAGCTGTCGCACTCGAAGTATTTAGACACATAGTCTTTAAAGGCATCCCATCCGGCAACCGACGGAACGGGCACCGGACCATATCCTGCCCAATTAAGGTATTGGGCATAACCTCCGGACCACTCCCAGGTGTTGTGCAGGTACAGCACGGCGTGCATATCGCGTTTGGCAAGCTCGCTCATAAAGAAGTCCAGTCCGTCGAAAACCGACTGCTCGTAATGTCCCGGTGATTCCTGCAGGGAGGGCATCACTTTGGAGGGTACTCCGTTGGGACCGTCGGCTCCCACCAGTACGCGCAGGTTGTTGACTCCCTTTTCCTTGAGGAAGTCCAGTTCGCGTATCAACCGGTCGCGGTCGCCAAACACGCCCTGCGACCCCAGCAGCGGCCCATACCAGAAATTGGTTCCTATAAAATAATAGGGTTTGCCGTTAAGAACAAATTGTCCGTTTTCTACCCGGATGCATGCATCGTTTACCGATGCGGTGGTGGTACTCTTTCCTGTACAGCTTGCAAGCAGCAGCAGGAACACAAGGTTAACATACACTAGTACGTGTCGCATATTCTATTGAATTTTATTATATAATTTCACCTTACAAAAGTGAGGAAAAGTAGAGAAGCAGACTATCAGAATTGTGCCTAATTGTTTTAACAATGTTGCATCTGCTATATAAAATGTACGCTTTAGGCAACTGACATTTTTTTGTATCGCATTAAATTGTATTTTTACCTTCCAAAAGCAGGCTTTGCCTTTTAATTTATAGGAACAATAATGAAAAAACTTTGCACGCTGGTACTGTTTTGTTGCTACCTGGTTAACATTCCGTACGTATTGAAGGCTATTCAGAACCATCATAACCTGGATTCCCGTATTTTTACGACCGATCATGGTTTGTCCAGCACGAAAGTTTCTTGTATCGTGCAGGATAAGCGGGGTTTTGTGTGGATTGGTACCGAAGATGGCCTTAATAAATTTGACGGGTACGGTTTTACCGTCTACAAGCGTAACAGCGCCTTGCGGGGATCGCTGGTAAGCAACCATATTACCGCTTTATATACGGATCGAAACGATAACTTATGGGTGGGTACCATCGAGGGGTTGCAGTATTACGACAAGCGGAACGATAATTTTGTGAGTACCGCCCTCAATCAGCCCGATTATATTGTAAAGCAGAATCAGTGTAATGCCATCTTCCAGGACAGGAGCGGCTGCCTGTGGTTTGCCTCGTCCGGACTGGGGGTACTGAGGTTCGATCCTAAAACGTCGGAAAGTGTGTTGTTCTCGCCTTCGCATACGCATCCGGGGCAGTCGTTATGCAGCGGCCATATCCGGGCTATCGACGAGGATGCGGATGGTAATTTGTGGTTCGGATCGCAGGATAAAGGTTTGTCGGTATACAACCCGGTAAAAAAGAGTTTCACCAATTACAGCGTGGCCAGCGGTCACCTGAAGAGCGATGTTATATTCGATCTGTTCAAACAGAAGAACGGCAATATGCTGATCTCCACCATCGGTGTGGGGGTGACGGTGTACGATCAGAAACAAAAGCGGTTTATTGCCTATCCGGAGGCGTTCAGCAGGGGTACGGCCCGGCGGACTTTCTGTGCTATTGAGGATAAAGAGGGGGCTGTCTGGGCGGGGACCGACGGACTGGGGGTGATGCGTTTCAGAGCGGATCAGCAGTCGATCTCTCCACATCCGGTGTTCAATGAGTTTATGCAGGAGATGGGCGACTCGAAGATACATTATTTGTTTGAGGACAAAAAAGGGAACCTCTGGGTGGGTATGCATTACAAAGGGTTGTGCGTTATCCATACCGGCTCCAACGGCTTTACCAATTACCGTAAAATAAACAACGAGCCTAATTCGCTTAGCTATAACCATGTGATGGGGGTTACGGCCGACAAGGATAATAATCTCTGGATTGCCACGGATGGCGGGGGACTGAACTTCTACGACCGCAAGAGCGGACGGTTTACACATTACTTGCACAATCCGGGTAATCCTAATTCGATTTCGGACAATGCCATCGTGAGTGTTTTTTGTGATAGCAAAAAGAGGATTTGGGCGGGTACCTATGTGGGGGGACTCTGCATGTGGGACCCGGACAGGCGGGGGTTTGTTACCTACCGTTCCAATGGGAAACCGGACGGACTGAGTTCCGATTATGTGAAGAGTATCGCGGAGGATAAAAGGGGCTATCTTTGGTTGGGTACCAACGGCGGGGGCTTGTCGCGCTTTAATCCGACAGACAAAACCTTCCGTAATTTCCAGACAAAAGATAACAAGGGGCTGGTGAATGATTATATCTCCGTGATTTTTATGGACAGCAGAAACCGGTTGTGGATTGGCACTTACTTTGGATTGAGCTGTATGGATACGGAAACGGAGACACTCACCTCCTTTAAGATGGATAGCGGACTGAGCAGCATGGCTGTGTATGCCATTGCGGAAGACGAGCAGGGCGTGATATGGATCGGTACGCAGAATGGGTTGAACCGGTATAATCCGGACAAGAACAACTTTACATCGATAAGGCCTTCCGGACAGCAGATCAGTCAGGTTATCAACGGTATTGTGCCCCACAAGGAGAACCTGTGGCTGAGCACCAACAAGGGGATTGTGCGCTTTAATCCGTCTTCTCTTTCGTCCAAGATCTATACGCGATACGACGGCTTGCAGAGCGACGAGTTTATCCTGGCATCCTATTATAAGAGTCCGGCCGGCGAAATTTTCTTCGGAGGCATAAGCGGACTCAACTCCTTCTTTCCGGATGCCATAGAAGACAAGACCGATTGTCCGCTTACCTACATAACGGGCTTACGAATCTTTAATCAGTCGGTCGCCATCAATCAGGAGGTGAACGGACGGGTGGTGCTTCCTCAGAATGTCTCGCAGATTGAAAAGATACGGCTTTTGTACAGCGACAAGAGTTTCACCCTGGAGTTTACCGCTCCGGATGCAGCAGTTCCGGCCAATATCATCTACGCCTGTAAGTTGGAGGGATTCGACAACGAGTGGATCTATTACAACTCGTCTCAGCGTTTTGCCACCTACACCAACCTGAATCCGGGCACCTACACGTTCAAAGTGAAGGCCAGCAACGATCCGGAGGTGTGGGGCGACAATGTTACTTCGCTTACAATCGTTGTGGAGCCGCCTTTGTGGGCTACGTGGTGGGCCCGTACCCTCTATTTTCTGCTTGCCTGCGGTGCCGTATGGCTGCTATTACGGTTCTTCACCCTGCGTATGAAGGAGAAAAACGAACTCCGCATCGAACGGTTCAAAATGCGCCAACAGGAGGAGCTTACCCAAGCCAAGATGGGCTTCTTCACGAATATCAGTCACGAGTTCCGCACCCCCCTTACCCTGATTATCGGTCCGCTTGAGCAGATGATGGAAACGGAGACCGATCCGGAAAAACAGCAGCTGCACTCCATGATGCACCGTAATGCCGAAAGATTGCTGCGCTTGATCAACCAGATTCTTGAACTCCGCAAACTGGAGCAGGGCAAGATGAAGTTACAGGTACAGCAATTGGAACTGGTATCCTTTGTGTCTGATCTGCTGGGCTCGTTTACCGACCTGGCCAACCGGAAGCATATATCGCTTACCTACAGTTACAACGCGTCACAGATGCGGGTTTGGTACGATCCGGATTTGCTGGACAAGTGTCTGTTTAATATTTTATCCAACGCCTTTAAGTTCACCCCCGATGGTGGCAAGGTTTCACTGGATATCCGTGAAGACGAAGGAGGACGGGTGTATATCACCGTATCCGATACCGGTGTGGGGATGGATAAGGATACCCTCCAACGGGTGTTCGAACGTTTTTATCAGGGCAACAGCAAGCAGCTTACGGCAGGTTCGGGTATCGGGATGCACCTGGCGAAAAGTATCGCAGAGCTTCACGGAGGTAACATAACCGCCTCTTCCGAAATGGATAAGGGTTCCTCTTTCTGCCTGCTCATTCTTCCGGGCAACAGCCACTTTGCCGTAGAACAAATGGCACTGGAAGATGGCTTCCATCGGGTGGAAGAAAATGAGACTAAAGGCACCGGAGCAGAAATGCAGGAGGTTACTGCGGGGGCACAGGGAGTATCAGATACCCAAAAAACTACTAACGAGAAGCAGGCAACAGGGGTACAGGGAGCACAAGATGAGCAGGCGGCTACCGTTATGCAGAATGGATCGACTGTGACGAAACAGCAGCAAGTTCAGGGAGCATCGGATACCCAAAAAACTACTAACGAGAAGCAGGCAACGGAGGTACCAGGAGCACCAAATGAGCAGAAGGCTTCAGAAGAGCAGGAGGATGCAGTTGGAAAGAAGCTGACTATCCTGGTGGTGGAAGACGACGAGGATATTCGCAAATACATCCGTAAGGAGCTGGAAAGCCGCTATCAGGTGGAAGAGGCTGTAAACGGAGCGCTGGGGCTGAGCAAAGCAAAGAAGATACTGCCCGATCTGGTAATTACGGATGTTATGATGCCGGAGATGACGGGTACCGAGCTTTGCAAACGACTGAAGACGGATGCGGAGACGTGCCATATCCCGGTAATCATACTCACGGCGCAGTCGGATTTGGAACAACGCATCGAGGGACTGGAAACGGGTGCCGATTCGTATATCCCCAAGCCTTTCAACGTGAAGCACCTCAATGTACGTATCGAGAAGCTGATTGCCTTACGGCAGACCCTGAAAGAGCGTTTCAGCAAGTCGCTGAATATGGAGGCGCAGGAGGTTACGCTTACGTCGACCGACGAGCGGTTGCTGCAGCATGCCATTGATTACATCCGGGAAAATATGGAAGATCCGGAGCTGAGTGTGGAGAACATGAGCAAGGCGCTGGGTATGAGCCGTACGCACCTGCATCGTAAACTGAAAGCCCTGACCAACCAAAGTCCCATCGAATTCATCAAGGTGATCCGCATGAAGCAGGCCGCTTACCTGTTGAGTACGGGCAAACTGTCGGTCTCGGAAGTGGGTTACAAAGTGGGCTACAACACCCCCTCCTACTTCTCCAGCAGCTTCAACGCCCATTTCGGCATGAGCCCCACTGCCTATATGGAGCAGAGAGGGAACAACGATGAAGAGAAGAAAAATATTAAACAATAAAGTTCGGCTTCAGGGAATTGCCATCGTAAGGCAAGCAGGATTATATTGGTAGAATTGTAGGGCCAATATAGTTGAGATGTTTGGTTCAACAAAGTCCCATCCTAAGGAAAACAGAGTGTTGCCGGTCGAATTTGTTGTTTTAATATAGTTGGATTTTGACATAGACAAACTGTCATCCCAAAGAAAGCTGGATTATATTGGTAGAATTGTAAGGCTAATATAGTTGGGATGTTTGGTTCAACAAAGTCCCATACTAAGGAAAAACAGAGTGTTGCCGGTCGAATTTGTTGTTTTTACATATAGTTGGACTTTGACAAAAACAAACTGTCATCCCAAAGAAAATTGGGTTACACCGGTAGAGTTGGTTGTTTTACAAATGGTTGGAATGATTGATATCGGCAAACTGCTAATATAATGACAAAGAACTTGGTTAAAAAGAACTTGGATAATTTGAGAAAGAAGTCGTTATAGATACAAATAAAACCTTCTGACAATCGAGTAGGAGGAAAACAAAAGTAGTTTTCTTCCTACTTTTGTTTTCCGACCTCTCACACCACCGTACATGCCGTTCGGCATACGGCGGTTCTTTAATTACGATGCAGACGGCGATATAATCTCATTATTTGCGGATAACCTGCTCGGTCTAGACTCTCATCTGTAATTGCCCGATGCAGCACC
>NZ_JBFWMI010000116.1:0-8020 GCF_050251695.1 Macellibacteroides sp. | reverse complement strand
CGTTCCTCACCGCCCTTGCACACTACCAATAACAGCCTTAAAAAGCATTTGTAAATCCAAAAAGAAAAATTATATTTGTAGTGATTTTCCTAGAATATGAACCAGACAGAGTTTAAATTACACTCCCGATACACATGTCACATATATATTATTTATCTTCCTTAGGATTAAACAATTTTACATTTACAGTAAGCGGAATTAACTTATTAAGAACTGACATAAGATTTTCAAGAGTTTCATCTCGTTTGGATGGTTTTAATTCACATTCCCATATAATAATTACATTCCACCCCATAGAATGAAGTTTAGAATAATTATCTGCATCTCGTTCTTTGTTCCTTCGCATCTTTGCTTCCCAAAAATCAGTATTTGTCTTAGGTAACTTAGCATGTAAACAATCATGAGAATGCCAGAAACAACCATTAACGAAAATAACAGTATGATAGCGGGATAATACAATGTCGGGAGAACCTGGAATACGCTTATCATGAAGGCGATATCTGAATCCATGATGGAAAAGAAAACGACGCACAATCCACTCTGGCCGCGTATTTTTTCCTTTAATATGCGACATACATAAGTGTCGTTTTTCCTTTGTCATATTGTCCGACATACGATTCTTATTTAAGGTAAAAGTATATAATATTTTGAAACAATATAAATTCAACAGATATATTCTTAGTTCCAATTATCAGAAGGAAATAATTAAAAGGTATTACATAAAAAAATCACCTCCAAACAAACAACTGACTTGCATGTTTGTTTGGAGGTGATTTATGAGATTACGTTATCGTAGGGGGATTAGATCAAGCTCCTAGCTACGGTTAGGCAAGCCATTACGATGGTACTTGCTCATCAGTTTGACAAGCCTGTTCAGACTGCTTACGTTCTTCTATTGTCGAATCCACGAGGGTCTATTCAATGGGAACCTCGTAATCTTGTTCTTTTGTTTTTTATGTAGTCAAATTATTGAGCTGTAATTGAATATGATAATGGTGTTGAACCAAAGCGGAGATTTTTTCAATAGCAAACTTTATTCTATCAATCTCATCTACTCCGTCTATGTCTTGCTTGATTGTCCACGTTTCACTATTCTCTTGGGAGAAATATATAAATCCATAACCAACCGAAGCTACAGAGGAAACAGGATGTAAAATACCTAGTTTCTCTCCATAGTTACCTAAAGACAAAACCGGTTCTTTGTATTTCTCACTCAATTTCTCTGAAAGTCTATTAAATATCACATTCAAATATGGATTCCAGTGCTGACCATTAAACTGATGTTTATTAAGCGCCACACAGACATAGTTATTATTATCATGCCATGTTAATTCGCCATCAGCTCCTCTTAACATCTCAGGGTACTTAGCAAAATAATACCTCCATTGGAATTTATTCTCGATTTCTTGTTTTGAAATATAACTTTGTATAATACTTTCAATTGATTTGCCATTTTTAACACGGTTCAACAAATCACACAAAACATTCATTGTCTTTTCAAAATTGTCGCGATTGCGACTTTTATGTAGAAGTTGTGTCCAGGTTGAGCGATTAGAATTGCCCATGTAGTATCTATTATAATCTTTCTGCCTATAATCATCGATAGAAATCATAGCTTGATGAATCATGTTGTAATTTGCCTTTTCAAACACAGAATAGAAAGTTTCCACAAGATTAAGATTCTCATACCTCAATCCAGAAACATAACCATATATCAATGGATGGTCTTCGAACATATAGAGGTTATTCAATTCATCAATTGACATATCTTTTTTCTTGTTCTGCTTCTCAACTTCTTCCTCTTCTTGGAAGCCGTTGAACCTGTGTCTTAATTCTTTGTTGATATTCCCAGTCAATATCAAGGTAGATACTTCATTTAAAAGATCCTTCATGAAATCTGCATCACCACGAATTTCACCAGAATTAGAGTTCCATATAAGATTTCTAAGCACTCTTAGTCTAATTATAAAATCACATTCTGTAATATCATTCTTATTTATTAAGTAGGTTATAATACCGTACAAAAACAGAAAGTCACTATATGAGAAATTATTATTAACTTGGTAAAGCTTGACGCATGCATGAAAAAAGTTTTGACTACCACGATATTCTGTCAGTGCCTTATAAGTAGCCACTTTGCCAACTTCATAAGAGGCATTAGAAAGGAAGCGATTAAAAAACTCATCAATACTATTATACTCAACCATCACAGAATGCCAACAGTCAAATGCTTTTTCTAGATATATTTTGTTTTCATCTGCATTGGGAGAATCATTATAAAGAGTCTTAATTAGTTCAAATTCATCATTCGATTTCTCAACAGACTGCAAATAACACAGAATATGGCTGACATAAAAGAAGTATCTCATAAATTCCTTATCTACAATTCCTTCATTGTCGCGATAAGGGAACAAGATATCTGCCCACTCTACGTCAAATTTGTGATTGATAGTCATAGCATCTTCGGAATCTCGTTCATAAAGGTCTTCATATTCAGCTTTGAAATGTTCAAAAGCTGTCAGTTTCTTACCTCTGGAGTTCATCTTGATATACAGCTCATCTGAAAATCCGTTATCAGACAACGGCAAGAAATAGAATACTATGCGTTCTTCCGCACCTGTCAAAATTTTCCACAGATTTGAAATATTGCTAAACTTTTCCCTTATCGCATCAAGCATGACCAACATGCTTAAAATTGTAGGATCATTTAGCCACGCACCCATAAACCAATTCTGGTCAATTAGTTGCATTTTGATTGACTCATTCATTGAAGGAGTAAAATCCATCAGGTGGTTGCAAAAGTCACGGGAGCTTGGTCGGATATCATACGTAAAGTTTTTTAAAAAGGAATAGTCTACAGGGGCAATATTCTCCTTCTTAGCAGCATACCAGTGCAACAGATATAACGTGGTTAGTCTTTGCTGCCCATCCAAGGGTGTTACTACAAAGCTTTCTAATTTATCTACGTAAATCTTACTCCAAATTTTTTCTGTTTCTCCATATACAAAGTCCAATTTCATGACTTCATAATTAGGGCCAGGTTGTGTAAGGTAACCCTCAATGGCTTCTAGGAATCTATTTCGCACCCTATTTACATCTTCTGTTGTACGTCCTTGAGCATAATCTCTCTGTACCATAGGTATCAAAACATGATATTTATCAAGGAAAGACTTAAAGCTATGCTTCTCGTACTGTTTGCTATTCGTTTCCGTAACGTATTAGTGATTTTATTAATTTAACTTCATTTCCATCGGCACTCTTGTTGTTATATAACACATCATTCATAGCTTGTACATAACTTATTCTATCTTCCTCTGACCAGAAATGAAGTTTTGTATCTGACGAAGAGTAGTATTTCATAAATACGTTCTTCGTGCATGTTGGAATATAGTCACCTTTCTTGTCCATTTCAATCATCTTAGCTCGCTTAACATCAAATGTAGAATTATTTAATGCTGCATTTTCTCCTACAGTAAGCAATGCCATATTTGATAAAGAGTGCATTTGCGTTTTGTCATCCCCATCTGAAAGAATGTCAACAACCGCAGGAGTAATCGCTCCAAATTCATCTCTGATTGAACCTTTGTATCTTGGGTTATCAATGTTTGCAATTACTTGGTCCATTTTAGCAATAACATCTTTGATATGATTCGCTTCTGAAGATTTCTCATCGATGCTCTTCAAAATCTCTTCAAGTGAAAGTTTATGTAATTCCAACCAATCTCTCCAATCACGTGCAGTCTTCAAACTTTCAGAGTTTTGCGCATGGATATGCTCCAACGACCAATTGCCTTGTTTTTTGTACCGTTCAAATGGGAATCTGTTGTTCTCATCTCCTTTCTGTCGAATTGTTTCTACATTAAAAAGAAGAAGTAATGTGTGAAGATATGGCTTATGAGATTCATAATTTAACTCCACATAGTCTATTTCTTCCTGCTGATCCCCTTCTCCTTTGACAAATACCATTCTCTTTCGAATATTCCTTATTATTACTTCACGGAATTCAGATTTTCTAAGTGGTTTCTTTTCATTCATGGCCATATCTAAAAGACTCTTCACACTCATTCCACATGCCACTAGGAATCCAACCTGATGATAGAGATTAAAATCGTTATACCATTCTCTAAGTTGCTGATAATAGCGCACAATCACTTCCCATGTTTCAAATTTGTTGGTACTATCCTTGAATCTTTCATAAAACCTATTGAAAGTATAGAAATTACTCTCATCTGTAGGCTTCATTTCAATCATATCAAAGAGTAACTCCATTCGGATAGGATATTTCACTGCCGGTTCATTCGTAATAAATGCCCAAAACTTATCATCGTGAAGCTCTTTCTCCATAGCATCCCACTCAAGGGCAATTTCATGCTGTTTCTTGTCATTTATTCCATAATAATTTGCATAGACTCCATTAGAATTTTTCTTTCCTCTACCAAGAAAGAGAGCCTTTATTAGTTCGGCATTAGTAAGGTAGATTTTGCCAATATTAAGTCTAGTGAATATGTTTACACTATCTTCATTGTTATCCACTTCGTACCAGATAATCGTAACGTATTTCTGGAGTTTTGCAGCAAAATTCATCATACGAATTTTATTGCCAGCAAACCAATTCTTTATAATTATAAATGAGTTTTTGATGAATAGCTCATCGATATTACTTGATGGAGCTACCAGGTCGATTGTGTCTATTTTTTCCAGTAACTCTCTACTGCCTATATGTCCATTTTCGCTTTTCCGAGTTGTGTATTCAATACTGTAATTCAAATCGATATAAGTAGAAAGGTACTTCATAACAAGATAGAGAGTTGTCATACGCTGTTGTCCATCTATCAGTTCATAAACATCATTATTCTTCTTCACAACAACAGGCTGAAGACAATATTTTTGTCCATCAGAAATTTCATCAATATCATTAAGAAGGTATTTAACCTCATCTTCGGACCAGCGATAACCTCTTTGGTAGGCCTCAATAATAAAATTACCGGTTATATCTCCTATTACTTTTTCTTCGAGATTCATATTATACTATATTATTTTATTATATTATTATTACCTTAATATTCTCTTATACTGCATCTTGATATTATCCGTTTACACTCATTATAATAGTCTGGATGCTTCTTATGTAACGTTAAAAGAATCAGACAAATCAAATTCTACTCGCAAGTCAGATTCTGAAACAAAACATATTTAAAATTGATGACCTAAGCAAATTACTACAACAACCACTCTCCGGCACACAACTTTCTTACGTGTTAGGTCGTGTTATTGATTACGTTATGGACTTAGTTTGATTAAAACAGGCTCCATGTTACAGTTAGGCCAGCCATTACGATGGCTACCATACTCATTAGCTTGATAAAAGATGTTGAAACTGAGGCCGGAGATATCTTAAAAGGGGGCGTATTAAACCCCTATTTATTTGTAGCATTATAGATAATCTTGATAAAGGTATCACGGTAACCTAGGATACTACTCCAACGCAACAGGTAACATTATTTGCTTTCAACTTGAGTTTTATCTCCTCTAGAATATCTTTATATTGATCTGAATCGAGATCGATTATTAAATTGTAGATGTGATTCGATTCCAGAAAAGCATTGTCTATGCCAAAGTATTCTTTCTCTGTTTCTATGGCTTCTTTCCATTCTTTTACCCCCGTATAATCGTTTCCTGTCCAATAAGGGTCATTGGCAAAAAAGACATAAATCAAGGCTACTTTAATATTATTAGTTTTTATATAATTATGGAATACTAATCTATTCGCAAACTGATAATAATTATTCATCCAATCAACATCTTCCTTTAAACCTAACGTTTTTCTTGTATATTCCAATTGTTCAGATATTTTCTTTATTGATACAGGACTTGTTGCATCACAATCACTACCAAACTCATTGTTTCGACGTGCTTTTGCTTCAAATAGTAGAAGGGTTTTATCTCCATTTTTATCAGTCAAGACTGCAATCCCATCCCAACTAGGACCTCCTTTTGGCCAATCATTTCGAATAACATCAGGTTTACCCATTTCATTCCAAAAAGAGTTAGAATCTCCATCAAATTTACCATCCCAAAAAGTACCGTCCTGAAACTCTTTATAGGAAGTCTTTTCTATCGGAGAATACCAATTGATTTTTCCTTCCTTCCAATCTTCATTTAAGGCTAGAATACTTGAATCCAATACTTCGTGGTTTTCTACTGCAATTCGGAAATCTATCAGACTTCCGGCTTTTCCTTTACTAGACATAATGCAATTATTTATTAGTTTCACAAAATAATATTAAATAGGATTCACAAAAATCAAATCAGACGTAAGGCTACGTTTTATTCATCAGCTTTTCATACATTAGTCTTTAATTTACTTATACTAAATTAGTGAATAGTAGATGTTATATACGTTAACAATGCATTATTGCAAATGTATAAAATATTCTGAATAAATCATTATTATTAACATTTAATTCCGTAATTTATAAAAACCAATTCAGGGTGCTTTTCTGTATTTTTCGATGTTTCGTTCGGGGTTGAAGTATTCGTCCAAGTATTTTTGATAGCATTTATCTTTATCAACACCCGGTGTGCCGAAACAACACATGTCTGCGCATTGCTCGTAAAGAACATTGCTCATGTAATCCTTAAATGCTTCTTCCTTATCCTCTGGTTTCCCTATGTAGCCGACGTCGAAATGCTGTTCATAGAAACCGAAGAACCTTGCTTTGTCGTTCGGGTACTCTTCCGAACCTTTGTAGTACTTGTAAATTGAATAGTCCTTATCCATGATGTGGTTGATTTAGAGTTTCCTTTCTCTGTTAGTACATATCCCCCTGTTTTTCCAGTATTGATTTTCGCTTGTTGATTATTGATTTATATTCTTCTTTCATTTGCTGCGGCAAAAAAGAGGTGTCTATAAAGTTGAGCCATTGGGGTACTATTTTCCGGTATTTCTCGTATCATTGCTGTCCCATTAAAATCTAAAATAGTTCTTTGAAATATTTGAAATTTAGTTAGTTATAGAGGTTTTTCGAGCGCGACGATTTCAATTGATAACTTTGCAGCCCATAATAAAGGCTGCAATGAATAAAGAGAAATATGTGTTTGCCCAGTTGATCTCATTTCTGAATGAAGATAAATTCCGACGTATTGTCAACAAGTTCCAAGGGAATCGTTACATCAAGCATTTCACTTGCTGGAATCAACTACTTTCTTTGATGTTCGGGCAACTCTCCAATCGTGAAAGTTTGAGAGATTTGATTATCGCTCTTGATGCCCATCACTCTAAATGTTATCATTTAGGAATAGGAAGGAATGTATCAAGATCATCTCTGTCAAGAGCCAATCAATATAGAGACTATCACATCTTTGAAGAGTATGCCTACTACCTGATAAACGAAGCAAGACAAAAGCGAGCCACGGAAATCTTTAAACTCGGAGGGAACATCTATGCCTTCGATTCGACAACCATTGATTTGTGCCTGGCCGTATTCTGGTGGGCAAAATTCCGCAAGAAAAAAGGTGGTATCAAAGTCCATACATTATACGATGTGGAAACACAGATACCTGCATTCATTCATATCACTGAAGCGGCAGTACACGATTCAAAGGCAATGAAAGAAATCCCTTATGAATCTGGCTCTTACTACATCTTTGACCGGGCTTATAACAATTTTAAGATGTTGTATAAGGTTCATCAGATTGACGCATTCTTCGTTGTCAGGGCAAAGAAAAACCTGCAATACAAATCCATCAAATGGAAACGCAGACTCCCCAAGAATGTACTTTCAGATGTGACAATCGAATTGATTGGTTTTTATCCCAAGCAATACTATCCCGAGCAGTTCCGGCTTGTAAGATACTGGGATGAAGAACAAAAACGAGAGTTTGTATTTCTAACCAATGCGATGCACATTTCTGCTCTTCAGGTGGCTGAACTTTACAAGAACCGCTGGCAAGTAGAGTTGTTCTTCAAATGGCTGAAGCAGCACCTCAAAATCAAGAAGTTTTGGGGTACTACCGAAAA
>NZ_JBFWMI010000115.1:0-8335 GCF_050251695.1 Macellibacteroides sp. | reverse complement strand
ATTTAAGTTACATTGAAGGGCAAACTCCTATAGATGAAGACGAAAAATCAGGATTAAAAATAAAAACCATCACAACAAGAAATGAACTTGATGAATGGGAACAATTAAATATTGAAGACGCAATAAATAGGTATAAGTCAAACAGCCGTCGAAAACAATATAAACAAACTTCGAAAGGGAGGTATTATACAACGTATCGGCACTACAAAAAAAGGATCATGGATTGTAAATCTAAAAGATGATAAATAAAGAAAGGAATTCGCTTAAGCTCACAAATATACTATTTTTAAGCTCAATTACCTGGAATTTGAGCTAAAAAACGACCACTCCATGAGTTTAAAGAGAAAAAATATCCGAACCACTCCTACAACTATTACGCCCATTTTAACCTACACAGATGTCTTACTAACAAACTCAAGGTGTCAAAACAGATTAGTCTCAGAACAAAAAAAACAAAACAAAAGTTAATATTTGAAATAAAACAGTATATTTGGCGCATGGACACATTCGCTACCGAAAAAGACAGATACAAAGAGGTCTATCTATCAACTGGAAACGCCTTACTGAATTTTGCAAGAAAATTCGTCCCCGAGTTTTATGCAGAAGACATTGTTCACGACGTTTACCTTCGGTTCTGGGACAAACAAATCTACAAATTACCCAACGAAGAATTAAGGAGCCTCCTTTATACTGCAGTACGCAACGCCTGCATCGATCATCTGCGCAAATTGCAGACCGAACAGGAATTTATTGATCAGCATGCCGTCCAATTAACATTGGAAGAGATCTTTTTATACGAATCGTCCGAAGAAAAGATCATGAAGCAAGACCTCTTTCTTCAATTTCTCAAACAATCCGAGGCATTGCCCGAACGTACCCGCCAGGTCTTTAAATTAAGCTATGTAGATGGCTTACGCAACAACGAAATAGCCGAACAGCTCGGCTTGTCGGTCCACGCCGTCGAAAACCAACTCTACCGTGCCCTCCTCCATCTTCGTAAACATTGCGCCCGGTATTTATACATTTTTTTATGCTGAATTAAAAAAAATATTAAAAATCGGTGGGAGAAAATTCCTTGTGGTACGTTGTATTAGTAAAGGGCTTAAACAAGCAATCTAAACAACCATGGAATTTAAACAGACAGACGCCGATACACGCATCATACGCTACCTTCAGAAAAATCTTTCGGAGGAGGAAAAAATTCAGTTCTACCATTGGGTAGAATCAGATCCGGCCAACAAAAAGCGTTACTTCGATACCAAAGCACTGTACGACAACTGGGTACAGGCCCGCAATCCGATATCGGTCGATGCCAGCTGGGAGAGGCTGCTCGGCAAACGGATGGCTAGCAAGCAGACAACAGGCAAAAGGAGCAGAAAGCTCTGGCTTAAAGTCGCCTCCTATGCTGCCGTAAGTCTGGTAGCCGTAGCGCTCACCGCACTATGGTTCATGGAACAGCCGGCTCCTGCATCCTTGGCAGCACAGTATGTAGGCGGAAACGGTATTGAAGCGGATATTGTAATCCTGCCGGACGGCACCGAAATCAGTCTCGGTACGAAATCCACCTTCTGGTACGAAACCGATTACGGAAAAACCCAACGCATCGTACACCTGCGGGGCGAAGCCTATTTCAATGTGGCCAAAGAAAAAGACAAGCCCTTTATTGTAAAGGTAGACGGGCAGCAGATCGAGGCACTCGGAACAAAATTCAACGTTATGGCCTACCCGGCCGACACGGTTACCGTCACCACCCTCTTGGAAGGGTCGGTTCGGCTCTTCATGGAACAAGGCGGGCAGATTAGTATCCTCAAACCCAATCAGCAACACATTTATAACAAGAACAAACAACGTGTACTGGTTAAAGACGTAGATGCCGCTCAATATACAGCGTGGACAACAGGCTACTACTATTTCCCCGAACAAACAATGGAATCCATGCTTGGCAGGCTTGCCAACCTGTACGGGGTGACATTCGATGTACAGACCGCATCGCTCAACCAGCGTAAATTTACCGGTACACTCTACCGCGGACAGCGCATCGAAGACATTATGGAAATAATCAGTCTCTCCATACCGATCAGGTACAAAGTAAACGATCATCACATAACCATTATTAAAAAGTAAAATGTCCTAATCTAAATTTATTTCCAACATGAATACAAGTTAACCTAAAAAAAGGGAAGAGAAGATCCCGCCAGATCCTCCCTTCCCGGTTCCGTCAATTAAACATCTGTTATCACAGCAAAAACGTTTAATCTTAAAAACATACAAAAATATGAATAAAAAATCTATAGTTACTTTACCTGCACTTAAAAGAGCTATAAAAGTCATGAAAATAACCGTATTGCTACTATGCGTATGCCTTTCGCAAGCCATCGCATCAAGTTATGCTCAAACCACCTCGTTATCTGTTTCGGCAAAAAACGAAACACTCGAGTCCATACTGAAGAAAATCGAAAAACAGTCCGATTTTCTGTTCTTCTACAATCTGGAAGAAGTAAACAACCGTGTTAAAATAAGTCTGAGTAAAAAAGACTGCAGCATCAAAGAAATCATGGATGCACTATCAGCCAGCACGGGAATTACCTATACAATTAAAGACAGGCACATTGTGCTGGCCTCTCCCCTGAACGAAACAGCCGGAACACAACAAAACACACGAAAGCTAAAAGGTAAAATCACCGATACACGGGGCGAATCCATCATCGGGGCCAACGTAATATTGAAAGGGACCAACACCGGAACCATAACCGACTTTGATGGGAACTTCACCCTCGATGTACCGCAGGGAGCCACCCTGCTGGTAAGCTACATCGGTTATCTGAGTCAGGAAGTAGGCACGGCCAACAAAGACATGATCGAAATCAAACTTCGCGAAGACACGCAGAAGCTCGAAGAGGTTGTGGTGGTTGGATACGGTACCCAGCGCAAGGCCAATCTAACGGGAGCCGTGGCACAAGTAAGCGGCGACGTATTGGAGAGCCGCCCCATCGCCAACCTCAGTCAGGGCTTACAAGGGGTAGTGCCCAACCTCAACGTAAGTGTAAATTCAGGTGCACCCGGACAATCCAGCAGTTTCAACATCCGCGGAACCACCTCTCTGAACGGCGGCGGTCCCCTTGTGCTGGTAAACAACGTACAAATGGATCCCGACCTTATCAATCCCGAAGACATCGCCTCTATTTCAGTACTGAAGGATGCCGCATCAGCAGCCATCTACGGAGCAAGAGCTGCATACGGTGTGATCCTTATCACCACCAAAAACGGAACCAAAGAGCAAAAGCCTCAGATATCGCTCTCTACCAACGGATATTGGCAGTCGCCGGCAAAAACCATCGAAACCATCAATTCCATGGAGTATCTGAATATGATCGACCTTGCCTATCAGAACGGCGGAGGAAGCGGACATTACTATAATCCTGTTATTTATGAATATGCCGAAAAGTACTTCAACGATCCTGCAAACAACAGTCCCGTTTATTACGACCCCTCCATCGACCCCAACAAATATCAATACGTTGGCAACACAAACTGGTGGGACGAGATTTATAAAAACTCCAGCTTCTCGCAGCAGTACAACCTGGCTGTAAACGGTGGAAGCGAAAACTCCACCTACTATGCATCGCTGGGCTATAACAACATCGGGGGTATCCTGAAGCATGGCGACGACAAGTACCAGCGTTTCAATGCCAACCTCAACCTGTCGTCTGATATCACCAAGTGGCTTAATTTTTCGGGAAAGGTGATGTACAACTATACCAAGGAGCAGCACCCCGCGGGAGGAACCTCGGCGGCAAACTCAACAGCCTATGCCGGAGTGAGCGCCTATAGCGGATACCTCAAGAACGACCTCAGTCCGCTTATGCCCGTACGCCACCCCGACGGCAACTATGCCGGACAAGGTAGTTATACCAACCCCGCAGCCATCCAGGCACAGGGAGGAAACACCTACGGAAAGAAAAACGACCTGTGGCTTACCGGAGCCCTGCGGGTTACGCCTTTCGACGGACTCACACTGAATGCCGACTATACCTTCAATTCCTACGGACAGGGCATTAAAACCCATGTACGCAGATTCTACGACTATACAGCCGTAGCCGGCACCGAAGGGTACTATCCGTGGACCAACCCCAATAGTGTGGTGATGAGCGACGACGAAGATTACTATACCTCATTCAACGCCTTTGCCGAATATGCAAAGACAATCCGCGAAGATCACTCGTTCAAGATCATGGGAGGTTACAACCAGGAATACAAGCACAATAAATTCTTCTATGCCGGACGCAAAGGATTGATAGACAACGACAATCCCGCACTCAACCTGGCGGTTGGCGACCGGTTGATGAATGCGAATGAATCTCATTGGTCTGTAAACGGTTTCTTTATGCGCCTGAATTACGACTATAAGCATAAATACCTGCTGGAAGTTAACGGAAGATACGACGGTTCGTCCAAATTCCCTAAAAACGACCGTTACGCATTCTTCCCCTCCCTGTCGGCTGCCTGGAGAATATCCGAAGAGGGATTCTGGGAACCGCTCAAATCGGGATGGAACGACCTCAAGATCAGAGCCTCTTACGGATCGTTGGGTAACCAGGCCGTCGGATCCAATTTCCCCTACCTGCCTACCTACTCCATCAACACAGCCATGGGCTATATCCTGAACGGCGAAACACCGGTAGCCGTAGGATCATCCGGGTTGGTAAGCCCCTCGTTTACCTGGGAGACTGTCAATCAGGTAGACCTCGGATTCGATGCCCTGTTCCTAAACAGCCGCCTGGCTGCCTCGTTCGACTGGTATACGCGCGAAACCAAGGATATGCTTACTGCCGGTCAGGCGCTTCCCGCCACCCTGGGAGCCAATGTGCCCACCGAAAATGCCGCCGATCTTAAAACCTACGGATTCGAGGTATCCATCGGATGGACCGATCAGCTTTCCAACGGATTCAAATACTGGGCAAAAGGGGTACTTTCCGATTACCAGTCCGAAATCACCCGCTTTACAAACCCCACCGGATCTATCGGCCAATACTATGTAGGCAGAAAAATCGGAGAAATCTGGGGATACCGTTCCAACGGACTGTTTCAGTCGGACGAAGAGGTGGCCTCCAGTCCCAAGCAAACCAAATTATGGGGAGGAAGCTGGGGAGCAGGCGATGTTAAATACGTCGACCTCAACAATAACGGCGAAATCGAATGGGGAACCAACACCCTCGACAATCCCGGCGACAAAACCATTATCGGAAACAGCACACCCCGGTATAGCTTCGGTATAACCGCCGGATTCGAATACAAGGGCTTCGACTTCGAAATGTTCTGGCAGGGAATCGGTAAACGAGACTATATGGTGGGAGGCGTACACTTCTGGGGATTCACCAGTCAGTGGGACACCCCGCTTAAAGAGTCGCTCGACTACTGGACACCTCAGAATACAGGAGCCTATTTCCCCCGTCCCAACTGGAACAACGGAGGTAACCGTCAGACCACAGACCGTTATCTGCAAGACGCCTCCTATGCCCGCTTAAAGAATGTAACCCTGGGTTATACATTCCCAAAAGTATGGATGAACCAGATTGGTATCAGCAAGTTACGAATCTACGTTTCGGGAGAGAATCTCTTTACCATCACCGATATGATCGACTCTTTCGATCCTGAAACATTGAGTAACATGACCTATCCAATCAACAAGAAACTGGCAGTAGGACTGAATCTAACGTTTTAACACTAAAATTTTACACGTATGAAACTAAAAAATATCATATTATCCGGTCTATTTGTAAGCGTACTGATCTCGTGCGAAGGAGTAACCGATATATCCCCCAAAGACTCACTCACCGATGCCTCCTATTGGTCAAAAGTAGAGGATCTGAAGCTGTATGCCAACAATCTCTACACCAACCTTTCGGCTCCGGGAGTTGACAAAGACAATGTAAGCGACAACTGCATCACTACCAATTACAGTTCGTATCTGTTTAACGAAACCACCATCCCGTCCACCGCCAGCGAAGCCGGATGGACCTGGGGTAACATCCGCAATTGTAATTTCTTCCTCACGCGCTACCAAAAGGTGCAGGCGGCTCCTTCGGAGGTAAACCCCTACGTTGCGGAAGTCCGTTTTTTCAGAGCGCTCGATTATTTCGGTAAAATCAAGCAGTTCGGAGATGTACCCTGGTACGACAAAGACCTTCAGACAGCCGATACCGACGAGCTTTACAAACCCCGCGACACGCGCGATTTCGTATTGGGCAAAATCATCGAAGACCTCGAATTTGCCATTCAGTGGTTACCCGATGCCGACAAGGCAGAAAAGGGACGCCTCAATAAAGATGCCGCCCGCACCCAGCTGGCACGGGTATGCCTGCACGAAGGAACCTACAAAAAATACCATGCACTTACCGGCACCCCGTCGGCAAACGAGCTGATAAAAAAAGCGGCAGACAATGCCCTGGCTGTTATGCAGACCGGTAAATACGAAATCGTAAAAGGATCCGATGCCGGAAGCGGTCAACTGCCTTTCGAAGGATATCCGCTCTACTACTCCAACCAGTTCGTGCAGGAAGACCTTACAACCAATAAAGAATGTATTCTTCCACGCATCTACAAAGAGGGATTGCTATATCACCAGACGGGCAGACAGGCAGGCAGCAGCGGTACAGGTCTATCCAAAGACTTCATCGAATCATTCCTTTGCAAGGACGGAAACCCCATTGCTGTAAGTCCCCTTTACCAGGGAGACAACACCCTGGATAAAGAGATCACGAACCGCGACCCGCGCCTGTATCAGGTTGTGGATAACCTGCACAAACCCTACCTGGTGATGAACGGCGTACGTCAGACCAACCCCTATGCCAATGTAGACGGATCCGGAGCAGTAACAGGATACCCCTGTGTAAAATTCAAGTCACCGCTTCAGTCACAGTGGGAAGCCAATAAAACTACCTACGACTGGTTTGTATACCGCTATGCCGAAGTGCTGCTTATCTATGCCGAAGCAAAGGCCGAACTGAACGAATGCACCCAACAGGTACTCGACCAGACCATCAATCTGTTGAGAGACCGTGTGGGCATGCCCCATCTCACCACCTCGCCGGTAGCCGATCCGCAGGCAGTAGACTATGGCTATACCATCACTCCGTTGCTTTACGAGATCCGTCGCGAAAGAAGAATCGAACTAATCACCGAAGGCTTCAGACTAGACGATATCAAACGCTGGAAAGCCGGCAAACTGTTCGAGAATCCTAAAACATTCCTCGGTATAGTAGTCACCAACGAAGTAATCGCCAACTACCCGGCAGGCGTATTTGGCGGAGCATCCGGCAGACCGGTTATCGAATACCAGGGCAAGAGCTACTTACGCCCCTATCCGGGCAAAAGCCTCAGCGATGCAGGCCGTAAGTGGACCGCCACAGACAAACGCTATCTGAGTCCGCTTCCAACAGACGAAATCACACTCAACCCCAACCTGAAACAAAATCCGGGTTGGTAATAAACAAAAAAGGCTGTCTCGTAATAAGGCAGCCTTTTTCAATACAATCAAATACCAGTATTCGAACCACTTTTGCAAATTCAAGCTATTATTATACAAAAGGCCCCCTTCTTTACAACACCGAGGGCGGGCGGTTCAAGAGGGCGGAGGCAGCTTCCAGTTGTTCCCGCAGCGAAGAGAGGCGGGCAATCATCCGCTGTTTTTCCGTGGGGCGGACCACATAGGCCAACGACGCCACCAGACTGTCCACATCCCTTATCAGCAAATCCTCTTCCGAAACAGCCGCGGGGGAAGATTCAATCCAATCAAAGGATAATTTTGCCTCTGCAAGGGAGGATTCCGATACTTCCGCAGGGATGGATTTAGCCCCATCAAAAGATGATTTTGCCTCTGCAAGGTAAGGTTCCGATACCGCCGTAGGAGAAGATTTCTCCTGCTCCGAGCAGGGTAAAACAACCTCTTCGGTCCTAAAATAGGACTCGGGAAGGGGTGAAATTAGTTTGTCGGAAACAGAAAGTAAAATAGAGTCTTCGGACATACTGTTGGAAGGAGGTAAAACAGGCGATAAAAGGCGTGGGGGACAAAGCAACGACTCTATTAAGGTACGCAAGCCCTCGGAACCCAATTGGCGGAACAGCGAGTCGGGATCCTCCCCGTCGGGCAGCGAAAGCGAAAGCACCCCGAAGCCGGCACCCTTAAGCAGCCCTTCAAACTTAGGCACTGCCGCCTGCCCCCGAACGTCGCCATCCGTAAGCAGCACCACCCGGGTACACAACCCCGCCAGCAGATCCAGGTGACCCTCCGTAATTTCCAGTCCGCACAGCCCCGCCGTATTACCAAACCCTGCCG
>NZ_JBFWMI010000114.1:0-8666 GCF_050251695.1 Macellibacteroides sp. | reverse complement strand
AAACAATATATTGGGGGAACACATGCTTTATATTCGTATTATTTAATATTCAAAGTAGAAGATAAGCCTTCTGATGATAAAGGTTTTGATGCTATTGAAGTAGAATACAAAGACATTGATAACCTTTGTACTTTATTATTTGATTGTGTGAGATATAATATAAAAAAGAAATCAGAATCTGATAGTATAGAAAATCCTCTTCCATAGAAAAAGAATGAAAAGAAAAATAAATGAAACTTGAATGTGGGAGTAGTATTATATGCAAAAAACGCAGAGTATCAAGGCACAGCGTTTCTCAATTTCCGTCAATCAAATGATGGATGAAAATGGTATACCCGTTTTATTTTCGACAAATATGTTTATGCTGGCAAAGGAATTAAAACCTTTGATTGATTCGGAACTTACAGGAATGAAGAAAGCCAATGAAGAGAGGCTTTTGCGATACAGGGGTAAATAATTTGTGACGGTTATAGGTAGCGTTGCGAATGGACATAAAAAAGAGTGTAATCTGCGGTTGCTGATTACACTCTTTTGTTTGCCTGCTGGCTCTCTTGGGTGGAGCTGGAGAGATTCGAACTCTCGTCCAAACGAGGAATTAATTTGCTTTCTACATGTTTATCTTCGCTTAAATTGTCGGGGAGGAGCAAGACCGAAGCCACCAACTCAACCCTTATCCTCTATGTTTCGCTTGCGATCCGAGGCATCCCGCAAACTATCTCCGATATTTCTGCACCACCGGGTCGGACCGCTTCGGAACAACAGCATCCGGGTGATGTAACGTCCCCACAACTGTTGCGGGGATTAAGCTTTAATCTACTATACTTCGATTAAGCAGCGAGAGCGTAATTATTTTCGCCAGTTAAAATTTTGTTGTCTGAGATTACAGTGCAAGCCAACCACGCACTACATGCTTACAAACCACTTCTGCCCGCTGTCAAAACCGGTCAGCCCCTTGATTTGCGGTACAAAGATACGAATAATCTTTGTACCGCGGTATATTTTATCCTAATTTATTCGCTAAGATCGCCTTCGGCCTCTGCAGGTTCGATAACCCCCAGTTCCATAAACCACTCTTCGGCACGGTATGGCCACTCGTTTACTGCATTTCCCGTGTCGCGCAAACCGTAACCATGTCCGCCTTTGCTATACAGGTGCATCGTGGCAGGTACTCCGGCCTCTTTCAATGCGTAGTAGTAGAAAAGGCTGCTGTTGATGTATGATTTGTCGTCTTCGGTCTGCACCAGCATGGTAGGAGGGGTCTGGGCTGTTACCTTCAGCTCCGGAGCGATGGTGAAGTTTGGTCCATCCAGGTAGGCCGGATAAACAAGCAGACAGAAGTCGGGTTTACAGCTCACCTTATCTGCGGCATCCACCTCCGGATAGGTACGTTTATCATAACTCGTGCTGGCCATCGCTGCCAGGTGAGCTCCGGCAGAGAAGCCCATCACCCCGATACGCTGCGGGTCCAGGTTCAGCTCTTCGGCTTTGCTTCTTACCAGACTGATGGCACGTTGTACATCCTGTAAAGGTGCCGTGTGCTTTTCGAGCCCTGTACGGCGGGGTACCCGGTATTTAAGTAATACGGCGGTAACACCGATCTCATTAAGCCACTGGCAGATTTCGTCTCCTTCGAGGTCGTACGCCAGAATCTCGTATCCGCCACCCGGACAAACAACCATGGCCGCGCCTGTGGCCACTTCGTCGGAGGCTGGGTATATGGTGATGGTGGGATCGCTTACTCCCGAAAGGCGAAGTACGGAAGCGCCTCCCACTTTCCCGCCTTCGGGCAGTGCCTTTTCAATCAACTTGGTCTGCTCGCCGGGAGCGCCCTTGGGAAACAACTGGATGGGTTTATCCTGCGCCATAATTGAACCTGTAATAAGATTAGTAATCAACAGGAAAAGTAAATTTCCTTTTTTCATAACGAGTTTGTTTTAGTAGGATTTATGTTTAGTTGTAATAACGTACCCAGTCTACATAATATTTAAGCGGGAATATACTGTTGTCGATTCCCTGAGATCCTCCCCAGGCTCCTCCCACTGCCAGGTTGAGCAGGAGATAGTGGGGCTTGTCGAACCGCCAGTACTCGGGCAGCTGATCGTCTTTACGGTAACTTAAAATCAGTTTTTCGTCCACGAAAAAGTCCAGCCGGTCGGCATACCATTCCACGGCAAATATATGAAATGCACTGAAGGCATCGTTCAGCTTTACCGAATTGCTGCGTATCACTGCTTCGGGATCGCGTTTGGACCCGGGAGTATGTACGGTGGCATGGATGCGTAGCGGATCGTAACCCACATTTTCCATGATATCGATCTCGCCGCATTCGGGCCAGCCCACGGTGGATCTGTCGGTTCCCATCATCCAAATGGCAGGCCAGGCCCCTTTTCCGGTGGGTATCTTGGCGCAAACCTCGATGCGGCCGCGGAAAAATTCCATTTTGCCCAGGGTATTGATGCTGGCCGAAGTGTATGAAAAGGTGTCTACCTTCTCCTTGTGGGCCGTAATTACCAGGCATCCGTTGGATACGTATGCATTCTTCTTATTCCGGGTGTAGTACTGAGCTTCGTGATTCCGGATATACCCCGTCTCGTAGTCCCAGACTGCCGGGTCGGGCAATCCTTCGTAATTAAACTCTTCAGACCATGCAAGCTTGAGCTGCTGATTGTATTGAGCCTGCAGCGGCAGCAAACAAATTGTACAAAAAAGAAGGAGGATGAATGGTTTCATAAATCATGTAATTTGAATACGAAGGTAAGTATCTTATTTGATTTTTACAACATATTGAAAATAGATTAAATAATCTGCCTGTAAGTTTTTAAGGCTTGTCAAAAACCAGTACATTTGCAACATAGATGATAATACCATGAAGCACCTAATCTCTTTCCGCTGGCCTCTGGTGGCGGTATGCTTGTTTGTTTTTTTACAGCTTTGTTGCTCGTATCACTTTTATTATATTGAACAGAATCAATTGTTTCTGTTTACAACGGATTACTTTCTTTCTGCATTAAAGGTTCCGGGCGGACTTACTGTATATATGGCCGAGTGGATGACACAGTTCTTTATGCTTCCCTATGCAGGTCCGCTGGTGGTGTCGATACTCCTTACATGTGCCGGTATATTGTGCGAAGCGTTGTTTAAACGCCTGAATGCGGGTAAATACGGGTTTGTTTGCAGTTTTTTCCCCCTGGTTTCGTTGCTATTGGCTCACTTTAACTTCAATTATTATACCCAGGGTACGGTGGCCTATCTCTTTATGTTGGGAGCCTTGTATCTTACGTTACGTATTGCAGATGCTACGAAACGGCTTATTGCGGCTACGCTGGTTGCGGTGGGACTGTTCTTTTTGTCGGGTTCCGTTGCCATCCTGTACGCCCTGTGTCTGTTTGTGATAACGATTCTGAACCGTACAAAGCGTTGGTATCTGTTTGCATTGCCGGTGACTGTCACTTTTGTGCTGGCCCTTGTTTCGGTACGCTTCGCCTGCTTTGGTCATTACCGTTTTGCTTTGCTGCCCGATGCCTATTACCATCCGCAATCCCTTCCGGTGGCGTCTATCTATATTTCCTGGTGGATCCTGCCTTTCCTTTTGTTTGCGGTAAAGCTGTTGAGCAGTAAGCAGCAGGGGAGAACCATGTGGCTCAAGCAAGGGGTGTTAGCGGCTGTTCTTGTGGGCTTCACCTATTGGGGCATCCAAAGCTACGGAGATTTTAAATCGGCCAAACTGAAAGAGCTCGACTTCTATGCCCGTACGCAGCAATGGCCTAAAATTATAGAGGCATGTAAGGGGAAAGTGACCAACCTGCTTTACATGAACTACCTGAACATGGCTTTGGCCCGTGAGGGAATGTTGGGCGACCAGATGTTTGCTTTCGACCAGCGCGAACCCAGAAGCCTGATGGTGAACTGGAACAAGACGGCGGAGGTGTCGGCCTTGCTCAGCGATGTGTACTTTGCCATAGGGGATATTGCCTCTGCTCAGGAGATGGCCTTTGAAGGAAATGTGGCGGTACACGGATATGGGAGTCCCCGTATGTTGATGCGTCTGGTGCAGACCAACCTGATATACGGTGCTTATCCGGTGGCCGAAAAATATATTTCGCTGTTGGAACATACCTTCTTCTACGATAAATGGGCCGCTTCGCATCGTAAGTTTCTTGGGAATGATGCATTGATCGAGCAGGATCCGCTGCTGGGAAGCATGCGTCGCTGCCTGCCGGATACAAGCCGGTTGGTTGCCTTAAACGGTGCCTTGGCCGATTTGGAGACTGTGGCTGTGGCTAATCCGCAGCACAAGGCTGCCTTTCAGTATCTGGCCGGAGTATGCCTGCTTTCCAAAGATCTTGCCAAGTTTAAAGAGTTGATAGACAAGTATCATGGTACACCGGTGTTGCCGTCGCTGCCCGTTCCTTACCAGGAGGCGGTGATTGCCTTTGCCGAAAAGGATACCGCCTATTGGCGCACCCGGGGTGTTACCCAGGAGGTGGTGAGACGTTTTTCCGATTACAAACGCCAGGTGGTGGCCAACCGTAATTATCCCAATGCAGGCGACCTGCTGGCGGGATCGTACGGAAAGACCTACTGGTATTTTTATATGTTCAAATAACCTGTTTAATTATGTATAAATCACTTTGTATCGTATTAAGTTCGCTATTGGTAGGCTGTACGGAAACAGTCACCGTAAGCAAACAGCTGGCCGAATTGCCTGTTATTGTGCCCGATTATAAGGAGGTGACCATCCCCGCTGCCATCGCTCCTCTGAACTTTGAGGTAAAGGAGGCTAAGGGGGATGTGCAGGTACGGTTTGCCTCGGCAACCGATTCCTTCGAGGTGGCTGCCAGCAAGGGCAGGGTAGAGATTCCCTCCGGAAAGTGGGAGACGTTGTTAGCTTCTGCCACGGGTAAAAGCATCACGGTGCGCGTATTCGAAAAGCAGTCCGAAGGGTGGGTGGGGTACGCTCCGTACACCATGCAGGTGGCTCCCGAGCCTATCGACCCCTATATTGTGTATCGTCTGATCGAACCGGGGTATGAATTGTGGAACAAGATGGGCATCTACCAGCGCGAACTGGCAACCTACAGCGAGTCCGCTATCTACGAGAATAAGATGACCGACAATAACTGTGTGAACTGCCACTCTTTCTGTATGCAGAATCCCGAAAAGATGCTGTTCCACATGCGTGCCACCTATCCGGGTACGATGATAGTGGATGGCGGGAAGATTGAAAAACTGAATACCAAAACGCCCGAAACCATCTCGCCACTGGTGTATCCTTCGTGGCATCCGTCGGGCAAATACGTCGCTTTTTCGGTCAACAAAACCCAGCAGTCGTTTCATTCCAATAGCCGGAACCGCATCGAGGTGTACGACCTGGAGTCGGATGTGGTGGTGTACGATGTAGAGAAGCACGAGATTGTAACCTCCTCGCGGTTGAGCGGCAGGGATGCCTTCGAGACCTTCCCCACCTTTTCGCCCGATGGGAAATCGCTTTACTATTGTTCGGCAGAAGCCAAAGAGATGCCCGCCTCTTTCGAAGAGGTGAAGTACAGTCTGTGCCGCGTGGACTTTGATCCGGAGAGCCGTTCGTTCGGTGGGCAGACCGACACGCTGTACAACGCAGCCGTGAACGGGAAAAGCGTATCCTTCCCCCGCGTATCGCCCGATGGCAAATACCTGCTATACACCCTGGCCTCCTTCGGTAACTTCTCCATCTGGCATGCCGATGCCGATTTATACATGGTGAATCTGCAGACTGGCACTCACGAGCCCCTAACCGAAGCCAACAGTCCGGATGTGGAAAGCTACCACTCGTGGTCGTCCAACAGCAGATGGATTGTGTTTAGCAGCAGACGGATGGACGGTCTCTATACCCGCCCCTATATTGCCTATATAGATGCACAGGGAAAAGCCTCCAAGCCTTTTGTACTTCCGCAGAAGTCGGCCGACTTCTATCTGGATTTCATGAAATCGTACAATATTCCCGAGTTCGTTACCGGTAAGGTAAAACAGCAAAGCCGCGAAATCGCCCTGCATGCTAAAAACGATAAGGGAACAGACGTAAAGTTTTCAAAATAATTTTTCTATCTTTAACGCCGATAAAATAGCTTCGGCGTTAAAGATAAAATTGAAAGGATCATGTCATTAAAACGTTTTGGCGTATCACTGGAAGACAACCTGCTCGAATCACTTGATAAATTCGTAACAGACAATGGGTTTGCAAACCGTTCGCAAGCCATTCGTTTCCTTGTGGAAAAGAATGTGGCGGAAACCAAATGGCAGTGCAACCATGTTGTGGCAGGAACCATCATTATTATGTACGACCAGCTTAAAAAGGACATCGCCCTGAAGATAGAGCGTGTTCAGCAGCAATATAAAGATGTTATCTTGTCGTCTTCACAGTATTACCTAAATCAGAATTTTTGTCTCCATATCGTAACCGTGACCGGAACAGCCCAGCGACTCACCGAGTTGTCGGACGGGTTGATTACGATTAAGGGCATCAAACATGGTAAACTGGTGATGAGCCGGGCGGACTGACGTCCTTTTTTTTAGCCCTGCGGTAACACCTTTTTTGTTTAGCGTGTTACTATTCTATGGAAAGTTGTGTAAACATTAAAATAAGGGAAGAGAATGAAAAAAGAAGCAATGATGCTTTTAGGCCTTTTGTTAAGTACGGCTTCGTATGCCGGAGACGGAGGAAAGATAGACAGCCTGATCAATCTGAACGGGGTGGTGGTGTCTGCCACCAAAATTCAGGTGAACAAGAACAGTGTACCCATGTCGGTGTCTGTAATTGAGAGAGAACAGATAGAAGCCAGTAGCGAATCGGCCTTGTTGCCTGTACTGTCGCAGCGTGTACCGGGACTCTTTGTAACCCAAAAAGGGATTACCGGCTTCGGTATATCCGAAGGGGCTGCCGGAACCGTAAACATCCGTGGAGTGGGGCAGAGTAACAAAGTGTTGGTGATGTTTGACGGACAGCCGCAATGGGCCGGCGTGTTCGGTCATGCGCTTCCGGATACCTATGTGGCATCGGATGTGGAGCGTGTGGAGGTGATACGCGGACCGGGTTCCCTGTTATACGGATCCAATGCCATGGGAGGGGTGATAAACATCATCACCCGCAGGCAGCATGAGGAGGGACGTTCTACCCAGGCCCGGGTGATGTATGGCTCTTACAATACCCAGAAGTACATGATAAACAACGGTTACAACGTGGGCAGGTTCAGCAGCTTTGTATCCCTTAACCACGACCGTACCGATGGTCACCGTCCCAATTCGGAATTCCAAATCACCAACGGTTTCGCCAAACTGGGCTATACCATAAGCGACCGCTTCAAAGCGACCGGCGATGTGAGTCTGGCTAAATATAAAAACCAGAACCCCGGTAAGGTTACCGCACCTATCCGCGACAATACGATGGATATTCTGCGTGGAACCACCTCCTTTGCGCTGGAAAACACTTTCGGTAATTCCAGCGGTGCCATCCGTGCCTTCTACAACTGGGGCGACCACGAGATAAACGACGGACTGCCAATGACATCCAGTGCCATGAACAGAGGATATCTTTTCCGGTCGGACGACCATAACTATGGGGTGCTTCTGTACCAATCTTTCCGCCTGCTTCCGGGCAATCTCTTTACGGTGGGTGTCGACTATAAGAACTGGGGCGGACATGCATGGAACGACAGTATTGTTGGTCCGGATCAGGAGTTGGTGGACAAATCCGTAAGCGAGACTGCCGGATACATCATCATGCAGCAGGAGCTGTTCGATAAGGTGAGCCTCAATGCCGGTGTACGGTACGAGTACAACAGTACCTTCGGTGGCGAATGGGTTCCCCAGGCCGGTATAACTTACCGCCCGGTAGATGGAAATACATTGAAAGCGTCTGTATCCAAAGGCTTCCGGAGTCCCAATATCCGCGAAATGTATATGTTCCCGCCTCAGAACCCGGATCTGGAACCGGAACGGATGACCAACTACGAGCTTTCTGTAGGACAGCAATTCCTGGGTGGACGGTTGTTTACGGAGCTGACCGCCTTCTTTATCGACGGCAGTAACATGATTGAGGTTACCCGTATAGACGGTCGCCCACGTAACGTGAACACAGGCTCGTTTACCAACAAGGGAATCGAATTCGAAACCATCTGGATGGCTTCCAACAAGCTGCATTTTGATCTTAATTACAGTTACCTGCATACAAGCAAACCGCTGTTGGCTGCACCTGCCCATAAGCTGTCGGCAAACGCAACCTACAAACCCGGCCGGTTCACCTTCAATGTGAATGTACAATCCATCCACGACCTGTATGTAAACACCGTAACACCGGTTAAGGAAGATTATGCCCTGCTCAATGCCAAGGTATCCTACCGCTTCGGTTCACAGTCTAAAGGACTCAATCTGTTTGTAAAGGGAGAAAACCTTACAGCAACACGCTACACCATCAACGAAGGCTTCCCCATGCCGAAAGCCATCGTAATGGGAGGGTTTGATGTTACTTTCTGATATTGATTTAGATTAGTATTATAATTTCTGAAAAATGAGGGTGTGTCAAAACAAAGTAATTGGCACATCCTCTTTCTTTTTTGTTTCGTTTTTCAAAAAAGCTTCAAGCCGCCCATTTTGGATTGATTTTTCTTTCGATTCGATTTTGATCGCTTATC
>NZ_JBFWMI010000113.1:0-8797 GCF_050251695.1 Macellibacteroides sp. | reverse complement strand
AGCACAAACAATTTCAGTTCGCCGCCCGTCGGCATCCTTAAAGCGTTTTACAGCTCCTTTAATTTCATCATCAAAACTGGGCCATCCACAACCGGAATCAAACTTATCGGCCGAACGATACAACGGAGCATCGCACTGTTTACAATGGTAAGTACCTTTCTCCTTATGATTGGTATAAATTCCTGTAAAAGGATACTCTGTTCCCTTATCAATGATAACTCTCTTTTCTTCCGGTGTAAGCGATCTCATATGCTGCCCATTTATAAAATTTGAAACTAGTAAGAATAAAATAAACCAATAAACACTTGTATTCATATACTACCATATTTACAAGATTGATATTTATTTAACAAAAGGGAGGGACGACTTGTTGCAATGCATTTGCGTGAAACAATATAAAGGAATTCCAGCCGTTTTATTTGGTACTAAACAACAGCATCATGGTAAAGAAACTCTTCCATCCCTTTCTGTTATCTCTTGTGCTTATGGGATGCAATACGCAACCGTCTGCACAAACGCCGTCCGGCTCCTCCTCACAAATAGTGATTCATCGTTTCGACAAGGCCCTCTTCCAGTGTATAGAGAGTAAAGATGAAAAGTTACAGCAAGCTTTGGAAAAGGAGTATCCCCAAATGCTTGAAATATTGGACAAGAGTCTGTTTAACTCTTCCGACAGCTCTTTATCTGCTGTAAGCCTGAATTTATTCAAGTACTACAGCGAACCAACCTTAAGGAATCTGTACACCGATGTTATTAAAGCGTATGATTCGGTGGGGGATATTGAAGCAGCCTTAACAACCGGTTTTGCCTATCTGCACAGTCAGTTTCCCGATATGCAGATTCCGGCAGTTTACATGCATGTATCCGGACTAAACCAGAATGTACTGGTGGCTGATAGTCTGCTTTCATTGTCGGCCGACAAATACATGGGTATTGAGTATCCTCTTTATAAAGCTTTCTTTAACCAGCCGCAGCGTAATAAGATGCAAAGAGAATTGGTGGCAGCCGACTATCTGGCCGGATGGCTAATGTCTGAATTTCCTTTTACAGGCAACGAACAACAATTGCTGGACCGGATGGTGTATGAAGGGAAAATAAAACAACTGGTTATGGAAGCACTTCCGGGAATAAAGATGGAAACACTGATGGGCTATACACAACAGGATGCCGACTGGTGGCAAAAGAATGAGGGCGTACTATGGAAATACATCGTTGAACACAAACAATTGAATACGGCCGACCGTATTACAACAGCACGCTACTTTGAAGACGCACACAACAACTTCCCGGTAATAGGAGCTCCTGCTAATACAGGAACCTGGCTAGGATGGCAAATTGTAAAAGCATACCAAAACAAAAGCAACGCAACCCCAAAACAACTTATGCAAGTTACAGACCCAAACGAAATCCTTCGGATGTCTGAATATAAGCCATAATTAACAAAGAAGGGTTACCAAATTGGTAACCCTTCTAAACTTTATACTGATTAAATTAAAAATCATCCGCAGGAAATCCAGAACGTCTGAATCCTGATACTTTCCATAAAATATTATCAGTATCATCATCAAACTTAACATAAAACACAATACTATCTGCTGGTTGTCCGCTAGGAGTTAAAGCTCCATCTTTCAAGACTTTCCCATCGGTAATTTCAAATTGGCTCTCATAGGTTACATTGTCAATCATTCCATTACTAGTAAAAGTTTTATTAGTATAATCAACAGAAACAATGCCACTAAATTCCCAGAAATGCTCTCCGTCATTTATCCACATTTCAGAATCACTATTTGCAGCTGTATTATAAGTAGTAAAACGTTGATGACCTACTCCTGAATCATGCCATTTGCCATTATCCTCATACTCATAAGTCACCCACCAGTCGCCGGCCATCTCCTCTACAGATGTTCTTCCTGGATCTGTATCATCCTTATCACACGATAGCGAAATAAACGCTAACGCAGTAATCATTATATATAAATATTTTTTCATATTCATTTTGTTATTTTAGTTTTAAATTAACGTAGAATGTCATAGAACCAGCATAAGCAGATTCCCAATAAATTGTTTTATCTGTAGGATTATAGGTTCCTTTAAAAGAAGCCAAAGAATCTCCCCATCCTTTTACAGCACTTGATAACTCTTCCAATGTATTATCAGGATTTAACTTCATATAACCGGTCATTGCATAATTTGCTCCATAAGCAGCACGTTGATCGTAATATCCACCAAAATAGTCTGAAACGTAATAAACACCAGGAGCTACTTCTGTAATATTAACATTGAAGCCTGGGAAATTAACTTTAGCACCAGATGAATACCAAAAGCGATAAGTACCTGTGGCTGTTACATAATTTCCAGCTAGATTTGCAGTAACTTCCGGATTATAAACAATAACTGTACGTGTTACAGAACTAGAAAATCCATCCACATTTGTAGCAGAATATGTAATCGGATATAACCCTACAGCATTTGAATTAACGGTCCCTGTAATCTTCATGCTTGAAGAAATATCATTATCACCTTCAAGTGCAACAACCCCCGGTTCTACATACGATTGACCTACAGGAATAGTCATTACTTGATCTCCAGCCATATCAAAGGTCACAAAATATGTTATCTTGGAAGTGTCCTCTGAAGTAATATCTTCGCATCCTGTGAATACTAACAGACCGAAGAGAAATAGAAAACTATATATAAATCTTTTCATAAATCTTTATTATTTGTATGTTACTTCTTATCCCACCAAATCTTAGCAGACAATCCAGCCTGTTCAGGAGTATTATCGTTCAAATTAACTGCAACTTCTGGGAACAATACTCTTTGTATCATTTCTGTACCCAATTGATTAACCCAAGGACGGATTAACTGGCCTTCAGTATATTTAGTTTCATCTGCATAAACAGCAGAAGCTGCAAGCGATGAAACCTGAGGATATCCTAAACGTCTTAACTCAGCCCAAGCTTCAAAATGGTTTATCATGCAAAGTGCTACCCATTTTTGTAAACCGATTAGCTCAAGTTTGCCCTCTGCCGATGTAGCAGAAGCCCATTCTGCGCGTTTACCTGCACCATAAACATCAGAAGCTCCAGAAACACCTCTCAAAGAGAAGTTTGCATCAATAGCTGCTTCATATGCAGATTTTGCAGCAGCATCATTATTTCCAAATCTCAATTGAGCTTCAGCAATAAAGAATTGCAATTCACTTTGAGTAAAGAAATAAACAGGTTGAGTAGCACCCATAATAGGGAAGCTAAAATCTTTTGTTTTAACACCTGAAGGCATCTCTGTTTTACTACCAGGAATCAGTCCTAAATAATCATTCTTATTTTCTGATTTTGAAAATAGTTTTGCCATTCGAGGATCTGAGGTCCTTTTAAGGTAAGTAATAATTGGGAAACTTGCAATATTATTTACTGTTCCCAATCCAATTGTATTTGTTTCATACCAAGGATTACGCTTACCTGATTCATTCGCATAAGCTGCAAAGGTTATGTCTCCAGTAAAGAAGTTATTCTCATTAATCAAAGCCATAATTTGAGCCTTGTTATCTTGAGCATAAGAAGAACGCATATATAGCTTTAATTTTAATGCTTTCGCAAAACCAATCCATTGCTTAATGTCTCTATTTAACATTAAGTCGGCCGTAATGGTTGTTGATGAATTTACCTTAGCTAAAGCATTGTCTATTTCAGTTATTATTCCTGCATATATTGCAGATCCTTCATCCCACTTAGGCATTGGGATAGTGCTACCTTGTAAAGCTTCTGTATAAGGAGCTTGATCCATTAAGTCGACCAACATTTGATATGTATATGCACGAAGTACAGTTGCTACAAAATGATCACCCCATGCTTCTTGTTCTTCAGATTGTTTTAGCGCTACATTTAAGTCTGCTAAAGCACCTGCATATAAATAACGATAGTCGTTATTGAAAAAGTCAAACTTAATTCTATTTTCGGCTATTTCATTATACTGGTTAGCTTCTACAGCTTGATCCCAATATTGAGCATAAAAACCTGTATAGTTGAAAATATTACCTCCTAATCTCGTTGCTATAAAGTTTTGAGCAGAAGGAAGGACCAAAGCTGTCGAAACTTCACTTGGGTTGTTTGGATCGGTGTTAACATCAAGATAGTCGTCACAACTAAATAGTGCCACCGATAATAATATTAATAATATTTTTTTCATATTCTTCACTTATTAAAATTTAACCATCACGTTAAAGCCAAATTTACGAGTTGTTGGGTTAGCAGAGAATTCTCCATACTTACCAATCAAATCATTACCAAATGTCGAAACTTCAGGATCAATAAAGGTATTGCCTGAGGGAGTCCACATTAAAAGATTCGTTCCATAAGCTGTTACCTTTAATCCTTGAATAAATGTATTTTTCAACCAGCTTTTAGGAATATCATACCCCAAAGTAACAGAACGTAGCTTAACATAAGATTTGTCAATCAAGAAGCCTGATCCCATATCAAAACCACCATTATCCCAAAACTCTCCCATATTAGCTACGCTTACAGCTGTTGAATTAGGAGAATATGAGCCATCTGAATTCTTAACTACTGAATTTGGAACAATAAACGGGTTACGATCGTTATAGGTTGTTTGAATAGCATTACCTACGAAGTAGTTGATATCTTTTGTACGTGAATACATCTTACCTCCTTGTCTGATATCAATATCAAACCCTAAGTTAATTCCTTTATATGAAAAATTATTAGAAATACCCATTTCATAATCGTAGTTGATATCACCTACATATTCAAATTTCTCAGCAGCGATTGGTAAACCGTTAGATGCGTTTACCACAATATTTCCACTAGGGTCTCTTTCTGGCACTTCTGATTTGAATACACCTACTGGCATTCCTACTACTGCAGCTAAGCTAATATCTCCAATTCCATATAGAATAGCTTCTCCACCTAATTCCTCGGGCAAGCTCAATACTTCACTGTTATTCTTTGAGAAGTTCCAGTTTATACTCCAGGTAAAATCTCTAGTTTGTACAGGAACTAATCCAACTAAAAGCTCAACTCCCTTATTCTGAATTTCTCCTAAGTTAATATTTTGCGCTGTATATCCTGCTGCTGGATCCATATTTAAACTAAAAATCTGCTTATCAGATTTTCTATTATAAAAAGAAGCATCTACAGAAATACGACCATTAAATAGAGCAACATTACCTCCGATTTCATACTCAGTTGTAATTTCAGGACTGAGATTAGTATTACCTAACGTATTTCCTAAAGTAAATGCATTAACCCCATTTAAAGGAAATGCAATATTACCAAATTCGTTATAGGCAGAACTCTTTGTGTAATAAGGATCAATCATATACACGTCAGCATCATTACCTGTTTTACCATATGCTAAACGCAATTTACCCAAGCTCACTACTCTTTTTAAATCATCTGACAATAATTCTGAAAACACAAAACTACCAGTAACACCTGGATAGAAGAATGAATTATTTCCTTTAGGAAGAGTTGAAGACCAGTCATTACGAGCAGTTGCCGTTAAATAAAGGAAGTTTCTATAGCCTACTTGAACTTCACCAAACAACCCAACTAATCTTCTTAACGAATCATACTCTTTTACAACTGGAGAAGAGGCTGAGTTACTTAAATTATAATAAGTAGGAATATCCAATCCCGTTACAGTAGCTTGATTGTAAGAATACTTTCTTTCGTTAACATTAGTTCCAACCATTGCACTGATGTCAAATCCTTCAAATGGCTTATTAAATGTAACAAGAAAATCGTGATTTAATTCTCTGCGTCTTGACATCATGCGCATTACTTCTCCTTCTTGGTCAATTTGACCTGCATTTGGAGTTCCTGGAGTTCCTGTAATTCTTGGGGTTCCAGTTTTTGTATCATTGCTAGTATCATCTAACCCTAAACGGTAAGTCGCTTTAAAATATTCAAGAAAATCTAAATCTGCTTGAACTTTACCATAAGTCTTACTCTGATTAAATTTATTTTCCAAAACATCAATCAGATAATATGGGTTAGTAATTCCATAAGGTGTAAAGAAATAATCTAAAGTATTGAAAGGATCCTTTAAATCTTTCATCCCAACAATACTTATATCTCTTGGCACCTGATACAAAGAGTTGATGACTGTTAAGCCTTGTCCAGTTGGAGCAAAGTTATTTGTTTGATCAGCATAGTTAATCGATGTAGAAACTGTTAAAGCTTTTACTTTATGACTACCTCTCACCGAGAAAGTATATTTATCATATGTATCAACATTAGAAGGAATCAATCCATCATCACTTAATTGAGAGAATGATGCAAAATATTCTGTATTATCATTACCTCCTGTAAATGACACACTATTAGAATATCTAACTCCCGTTTCAAAGAAGTCTTTTAAGTTGTTTTCCAGAGGAGAAAATGGTTTCAATTTTTGTGAATGATTATAGACATTACCCCATAATTGCATTGAACCATCATATTTTGGTCCCCAGCTACCATTCTCAATTAATGTGTGAGTTCCGTCCCATCCCATACCAAATTCATTCTGGAATTCTGGTAATCTTAAAATATCAGCAATCTGAACCCCTGTATTAAATTCAACACCAATACCTTGAGCTGATTTACCTCCACCTTTTGTCGTAATTAAGACAACACCATTCGCAGCACGGCTACCATATAATGCTGTCGCAGCAGCTCCCTTTAAAATAGACATAGATGCTACATCATCAGGGTTAACCATATTAGCAGCGTTACCATAATCATAACCATTATTCAGTGCATCCGAAGTTCTAACCGTACTATTGTTCATAGGAACTCCATCTACAATAAACAATGGTTGGTTGCTACCACTTAATGAGCTTACACCACGAATAATAATAGAATTTGATGCACCTGGGTCAGATGAAGTATTCGCAATTTGTACCCCAGCAATCTTACCAGACAATGAAGACAGAACGTCAGAACTACGAGACTCTGTTAATTCTTCTCCAGTAACGGAAGATGCAGCGTAACCAATAGCCTTTTCAGACCTTTTTATACCCATTGCAGTAACAACAATTTCATCAATTGTTTTGGTATCAGACTTCAATACTACTCTCATATTTGGAGCAATTGCTACGTCTTGAGCTACCATCCCAATATATGAGATTTGCAATGTTGTAGCACTTGCAGGAACGGTTAAACTAAATTTACCGTCGTAATCTGTTACTGTTCCTGTTGTTGTTCCTTTAACAACTACAGACGCTCCAATGACTGGCTGATCGTCTTCAGCAGAAATAACAGTACCTGTTATTTGCCGCGTCTGAGCGGTTGCCAATCCGATGCCTATTACCAGGCATAAAAATAGAAAAGTCAACTTTTTCATAGACATTCTTTTAATGTTAAACTTTTGAATTACTAATTTACACACACTTTAGCTTAATTTATGTTTTCAGTTTTAAGAAGCAAATATAATAAAAAAAACAATTTTGAACACAATTAACGATATTATTTACAAAAAAACAGTTTAAACAACATAAAAATAACAAACATTCTGCTCAACAAGAGGAACAAGCGGGTCAAGTATTTAACATTAAAACTACATTTTGACACTTTAAACGGGCATAAAGAATGTGCTTACATATTGATAGTGGAGGTCGTTGTTATAAATCGTAAGCAACTAAAGTTTTTTAATCCTTTGTTTACTCTGTTGGACAAATGACATATTAATTTTAACACTATTGAACCTAATAAATATACATTTATTTATAAAACCAAACGGCTGTTTATTGCAAAAAAAGCGGCCACCTGAAAACAGGCAGCCGCTTCATTATAGATTATACTTGATTGTATTATTTGGGCAAATTGGCATCCCAGGCAGTTGTTTGAACAACTCCAAAGCCTGCATTCACCTCCTTAGCAGGTATTGGATATACAAACTTGGATACATCAAAATTCTTATAGGTACCATTGCCTACGCTGATTTTCTCACCTAAACGGCGTGCATCCAGAAAACGGTGTCCTTCTTGTGCTAATTCCAATTTTCGCTCTTTGTTTATAAACGAAATAATTGTTGCATCTTCCGGAATGTCCGAATCTTCCAACGCAGGATTACGCTTAGCAGCTACTTCCAGCAAACTTTGTTTAGCTTCAGCAAATTTGTTAGTCTTTGCATAGGCTTCAGCAAGCGTCAAATACATTTCGGGTAAACGGAAAACAGGTAAATTTGAAACCTGATTGTTTGCAAAGACACCGGCCATCTTTCCGCCCTTCCATTCCCCACCAAGCAATGCAAGGCGAATATCTGTAGAGGGATATTCGGCGATTGTCGATTCATTTAAAGACATACCATAGTTTCCATATAATGTATTTAATGAATTAGCCGACAAATAATCGGTGGCCGATTTAGCTATTACAAATATATCTTCGGATGAAATCACAAGCGAACGGTACAGTTGAATATATTCTTCTTTACTTGACACAATAGCTCCATCTTTCAATGCAATTGCTTGGTTTGCGGCAACGATGGCTCCGTTGTAGTCTTTCATATACAGTTTAACGCGAGCCTCCAATGCAGAAACAGCTGCTTTGTTCATAAATATATAATCTACATCTTCCACTCCATCCTTGGCAAAATATTCTTTGGCCTTGGCGATGTCTGAAAGAATCTGTTCGTAGTTTTCGCCTACAGTACTTCTCTTTATCTGTTCGAAAGCTGCAACCGGCTTTGTTACATTTACAATTCCTAATGTAGACTTATTGGCATCCGAGTATGGTAAACCAAAATAGTTTACCAAATAAAATGAACTTAATGCTCTTACAGCATAAGCTTG
>NZ_JBFWMI010000112.1:0-8851 GCF_050251695.1 Macellibacteroides sp. | reverse complement strand
TCAGTTTAGATGATTGGATTTCAACTCAGTGGAAGTTTTGCGTGAAATAGAGTTCCTCCACCTTCCCTGGATTCGAACCAGATGCTTCCGCCCAGCAGATGCATGATCCGTTTGGCTAAAGTTAATCCTAGTCCGGGACCCTGACTATACTTTTCTATTTTGAAGAATTGCTCGTAAATCTGTTCCGAATAGGCGGGATCAATCCCGATACCGGTATCGGAAACAGTCAATACAACCGTTTTGCATGTTTCATGTTCTGTGTTGATCTGATACGACAAGGTAACCGCCCCCCTGCTGGTAAACTTAAATGCATTTTCCAGCAGATAGATAAATACTCGCTCCAGCATCAGTTCGTCGGTCAGCAAGATACATTCGGGCGAATCACCTGAGTCGAAAGTGAAGGTAACACCCTGGGGTTCTTTGCCGGAGAACCGGTTGAAAAGATTGTTGCATAAAGTTTTAACCGGAACCCGTGTAAAGGAGAGTTCTGCCATATCCGAATCTATTTCGGACATCAGCAGCATATCGTCAATCAGATTGAGCAATCGTTCGTTATTTTCACCTATCTGTTGCTTGTATGCCGACTTTTCATCCAGCGTTTCGGCTTCACATATTAATTCAGAAAAACCGGTGATGGCATTCAGTGGCGTACGTATCTCGTGGGAGATGTTCGAGAGGAAAGCCGACTTTAAACTGTTCTTTTCCCTTTCTTTAATTAGTTCCACCTGGTTGTTATGTTGCTCGGTAACATCCCAAAATACTGATACTATCTGCGGATTATCCGGATTGTTCACGTAAATATGCAAGCGGTTCATGATATGCTCTTCCCCGTCGGGACCCGTAAAGGGTACCGCATATTCAGAATATATTCCCTTCTCTATCGCCAGCATATCTTTTGTACGCACTTGGTAAGGGAAGTCGGAGCCCGGAAACAGATCGAAGTCAGTCTTTCCCTCAACCTCTTCAGCTATTTTAAGTAATACCCTTTTTGCTTCGGCATTAAAGTAAACATACCTGAAATCGTCTCTCACACTTTTAACTCCTATGGCTAGCGGAAGACTATCCAATATGGTTGTCATCAGCTTGTTAACCCCCTCTATTTCTTTGCGGTATGTGTATCTCTCTGTTATGTTCCTGGCAAAACACCAATACATATTACCTTTTACAATATCCAACACCCTGTAGAAATAAAGCTCCATGGGCGACTTTATTCCTTCCATATTGGTAAACATATCTTCAACTTTTACGAACTCCGAAGTTTCGAGTTGTTTCTTGATTGATTCCCAGCTTTCTCCCTGAAACAGGTTGCTGAACAAGGCCGAAGGATAATTATTGTTTGTCTTTTTAAGTCCGTATTTTGTTTTTAGCCGGTTGCTAGCATAGACAACTGCCCCCGAATCGTCCAGCATCATGATTTTTTCATTGGTATGATTAACCGCATAGGATAGCATCTGCACATTCATTTCGCTCACATAGCTATCCGTGATGCATTGCACCATCATGAAAACGGAGGTGTCGTTGAAAGGAATCACCCTTGCCATATAAAACTGATCTATTCCGTCAATGTGAAGCGAATACTTCACTTTGGTGGATTTGTTCCGTTTAAAGGCTGCTTGTATGGCAAGCATAATCAGTCTGGCTTGCTTGGCGGGCAGGACTTCGGTTACGTGTTTGTTTAATAACTGATCTTCGGGGATATAGAGATGTCCCAGTTTGGACCCGTAGGCAAACGTTTTTCTATAATATAAATCTTTGTCCACAACAAAGATAAGATCGGGGATAAGCTCGGCAATCTTTAACAACTCCTCTTTAGTAAAGGAAAGCGCATCAGACGAGTAGACCTTTTTAGGCGATTTTTCGGCTTCAGGTAAAGTCCCCTCGGTGATACATACGAAATATCCCGGAGCTCCATTGCCGGAGTCTTGCAGGAACTTAACTTTCAAGGTTATGTATATTAACTTTTGTCGGAAGCAGGTCGAATAAGGAACCTTGGCTAAATCGTAGGGAAGGGATACAGTAAACCCGGATTCAGTCCTGAAACGTGTAATTAAAGAAGGTGTAAAGTTGGGGTCGTTAAATAAAGAGTAACCCACAAGCGATTTTTCGCTGCAAAAGAATTCGAGGCAGGCCGGATTGCATTGCGTAACAATCCCCCCGGCATCAAGCGTAAGCATGGCGCAGGGAATGAATTCGAAATAAGAATTCCAGCTATTTATGTTGTTGGAGTTATTATCTCCTATATGCATTTGATTCACAGTATTCGTTTTTGTTTATTTGTTTTTCTCTTATAAAATGTGGGGTAGTATTGTTTTATATTACTTGCTATTTGGACAAAGGCAGTGAAAACCAGAAAACCGAGCCTTTGTTCAATTCAGAGTGCACACCAATTTTACCTCCCAGTTTTTCTATTAATTTCTTAGAAATAGATAATCCCAACCCAGCTCCGGGACGACTTTCGTTCACTCTGGTAAAACGACTGAATATATTATTACAATGTTCGGCAGAAATACCGGTTCCGGTATCGGTAACACTTACGGTTACCTCGTCGTTTTGTACGGCATAGCTGATGGTTATCGAACCTGCATCCGTAAATTTTACAGCATTGGTGAGGAAATTAGAAAGGACCTGCATCAAACGCTTGCTGTCCGAATGTACATAAACCGAAGGTCCCTCTTCAAAATGAAGGGAAACCCCCTCCTTATTCCTCAACGAAAATGTTACATAAGCCTCTTTGCAAAGGGCATGGATATTCACGCTTTCGAAAGTGAAAGAAAGCTTGTTGGATTCTATTTTAGCAAAATCGATGATATCGTTAATCAAAAGAAGCAGCTGGTCGTTATTCTGACGTATAATTTCGGAATAGGTATGCCTTTCTTCGGCGTCTTCCGCATCTTCCATTAACTGAGAGAAACCTACAATCGCATTAAGTGGCGAACGGATTTCGTGACTCATGTTGGCCAGAAATTCGGATTTACGTCTGTCGGCTTCCAGTGCAGAGGTTATTTCCTGCTTAATATGTTCATTCTTTGTTATATCTACAAAGAAGGTGATAATATGTTGTTCATCTTCTGTGTCAAGTTGTTTAGGATGATGTCGTATGGTAAGTACCGTACGAGATTCTCCCTCTTTGGTGGTTATATGGATGGTGTCTGATTTGTTACAATTGTTTTGTATACATTCTCTGTCTAATTCTTCAATTTTATGAAGCCATTCGTGAGAGAAGAAATTATTCCAGTAGGGCCCCAGCAAGCGAGTTCCGTTCAATTGAAAAAGATCTGCCACTGCTTTATTGAAATACACAATGGATTTAGCATTTACCTTTTTTATCAATACACCGAAAGGTGCCTCCTCAACCAGACATACCAATAAATCAAAAAGGAGTTGCTTGTCTGTGAGTAATGTCTGATTGCCATTGTAAGTAGTCAGCTTCTCAATTTTAGTATGCAGAACTCTGTTCTCATATTTTAACAGCTCTATTTCATGCAATAATTTTTGGTAATTGGAGCCGTTTGTTGCATCATCCATAGAAATAGAATTAGTATTATCTTCCTCAAAATTTCAGTTCTTACAAATATAAATAAATATTATTAAAAAAAGTGCTCATTCAAACTGCTTTTTTTGATTCTAAAACACTTTACTTAATTTTATTGTTTGAAAAATTAGAAACAGCAAAGAATAACAAGCATATTAAAACTTTGAATTAATGATCGACTACCAACTGATCACTCCGCTATCCTGGCAGGGGCATGGGTGTTGCTGACAGACAATGCGCATCGTTTGCTAAATAAAATAAGATAATTTACATAAAAGAGGCAGTCGCATTACTTATACGATTGCCTCTTTTATGTTTCTGTACCAAGTTACCCGAACATTCCTCCAAGAATACAAGTGAATGAGCCTACAAGCACACCATTTTTCTTATATTCTCTTACAAGCAGATAGGTTAAGGATTCGGCATCAAATGCTTCGCAAAACCGTTTAAGTACAACCGGGAAAACCGAAGAGGCAACTTTTGTAGCCTCACGGGCATCCAGTTTTGTGACTTCTTCGATGGATATTACTAAATCACTTTCCAGCATCTTCCTAACCTCGTTGGCCATCATCAAATCATCCGATCCATTCAACAATGCCTCAATACCATCCTTCTTGTCGGTCGTGACAGCAGTTTTGAGAGATTCAACCATTCTGATGGATGCATCCTCAACAACTTCATTTAATTTGCTGGCTGGTATTTTGGGATAATTTGCAATGGCATCACCAATATACTGCTTAACAAAGTTCAATACATTTTCATCCATAATACTATATATTTATAACATCCCGTATACCTATAACAACTCTTTCGGCTTGTTCGTTTGACGGAATATGGTTGATTTATACTTATTTATATCGTTTTAACTCCACTAAAGAATTCGTGAATTCAACTCCTGTACGGACGTTCCGGAGTCTGTCTGATGTCCTTTTGGAAGTGTTTGCAAATAAAGAATCGATTGTTGAAGAATAAATGATGCCCTTTGTTGTAGCCAACAGAAATCTAGCTCCCCATTACCCCTTATTTGGGGCAGTGTAAACCTTATTCGGGAATTAATATATTTTACGTAAACCTGCTTTAGAGATTCGACACTAAACTGTAACCCAAATTCAGTACGAGTCATAGTACAAAAATGAATACTATATTCCATCGAAAAAGTCCTAACATTTCAACAAAAAAGTATTAACATTTTGAACAAAAAGTCCTAACATTTACAAGAGCAAGTACTGCTATCTTTTTCGGATTACTATGGTTGTCGTAATTTAATCAGTATCAAGCTTATGTTATAACAACTAATGTGTTGGCTGTTTGCGTATCGATAATAAACTATTTAATTTATGAATTGTTTTTTTAGTAAAACGACTATTATGACGACGAGTAGATTTTTTACCCTGATGGCTATTGTAGCCTTGACTTTTTCTCAATTGCAAACAGTGCAGGCTTGTACAGGTATTACTCTATCTTCCCGAAATGGGGCGCATGTCTTGGCCCGAACGATAGAGTGGGGAGGTAGTGAGTTAAACAGCCAGTATGTTGTTGTACCCAGGGGATACAAACAGCATTCTTTTTTGCCGGGCGGCTCTACAAACGGACTCGAATTTATGGCCCGTTACGGGTATGTGGGCTTGTCTGTTGAACAAAAGGAATTTGTAGCCGAAGGTATCAATGAAGCCGGATTATCTGCCGGACTATTTTATTTTCCGGGCTATGGAAAATATGAAGATTACAATTCGGCTAACCGAACAACAAGTATTGCCGATTTACAGCTTGTATCCTGGATGTTGTCAAATTTCGCTACTGTTACCGAGGTGAAAGAGGCAATTAATAAGATCCATGTTGTAGCGATTGATCCCCGTGCTTCTACTGTTCATTGGCGTATCGCAGATATAACCGGTCGTCAGCTTGTCCTTGAGATTGTAGACGGTCAACCTCGTTTTTATGAAAATAAGTTGGGTGTATTAACCAATTCGCCCGGATTTGAATGGCAGATTACCAATCTGAATAATTATGTGAATCTGTTTCCGGGTACGGCCGAGGCGAAAAGCCTGGACGGGATGCACCTTTCTTCCTTTGGAGCCGGTAGCGGCTTTTTAGGCATCCCCGGAGATGTAACCCCACCATCCCGTTTTGTGCGTGCAGCCTTCTATCAGACAACGGCCCCCAAGCAATCTTCTGCTTTGGAAACCGTACTTCAGAGCTTTCAGATTCTGAATAATTTTGATATACCTTTAGGTATTGAGTTTCCTATAGGTAAAACACCTGTTTCAATTCCCAGTGCCACCCAGTGGACCTCGGCAACGGATGTGTCCAATCGTATTATATATTACCGGACCATGTATAACAGTGCCATACGGAGTATCGACCTGAATAAAATTGATTTTACCAGAATTAAATTCCGGGCTGTTCCGCTGGATGAAATAAAGCAGCAGCCTGTAACTGCCATAAAGATTGAATGATTTTGTTACTCCTGATTCGTATCTTTTTAAAGGATACATTCATTTCAATAGGATTTTCAGAATAAAAGGAGATAAAAGAAAAGAGTCCGGTACTTTACCGGACTCTTTATCTGAAACGTTATGTTAACCTGTATGATTTACGGGTGCAGTTCTCAGAGAATAGCTAAGGCACCCTTATTATCACCCATCAATAGGTCTGACGGAGGTGTGTTACCCTGATGTTTGTTTTATCGGTTTTCTTCAGCAGGGGAGAGGTGATACGGATTGTTTTGCTCTCACCCGGCAGCAGGTCGAAGAAATTATCCGTAAACTGTGCTCCCTGAACCGGAATTTCGATAAACAGATCTTTCGCCAGCTTATCCGACGTAAGGGTAACCTCGCAGGCTCCATCCATATATTTCACCTTTTGCTTGACAGTTGTTTCCGGCAAGTTAAGTGCCTTGGGCTTTTCGAAATAGAAGGTCTGCTTATCCAAAACCTTGCCTTTGCTGTCTTTCAGTGTAAGCAGAAGCAGTGCGTCGGTTCGCTGCTGGGCAGTAGCCGCAGAGGCTGAATCCTGTTCCCACACACAGGTGGAGCTGTTGGCTTTCATATTCACCTTACGCACCTCTTTCTTAAGTACTTTGCCGGAAAAGTCTACCATCCGGCTTTCCAGCGTCAGGTTGTTCCGGTCGTTCAACTCGTCGGATATTAGATAGAAGTTCAGCTTTCCTTTTTCTTCGATGGCGTTTACAAGAAGGGGACTGAATGCCCGCTGAGCCTGATAGTGGAGGGCTTTCCAGTTGCCGAAGTAATCGACACTCGACCACGAAACAACGGGCCAGCTATCGTTAAGCTGCCAGTAAAGCGTGCCCATACAGTAGGGGCGGTTGCGGCGATGAGCCTCCATTCCGTGGCGCATTCCTTGTCCCTGAAGCACCAATCCTACATAAACAAAATCTTCAAACTTTTCCGGAACATGGTAATACATATCCATATAGGTGCGGATGATGGAGTTGCCGGTGCTGCTCTTCTGATGCGCTTTCATTACCTCCGATTCCAACGCATAGTCTTTAGGCTCGGCAAAGGTGGAGATCACCTTCATCTCAGGGAATGCCTGAAATCCGAACTCACTCATAAAGCGTGGCAGACGGGTATCCAATACTTCGAAGGGCTGAACGCCATACCATACACCCCAGTAATGACTGTCGCCCCAGCCCCAGGATTCGGGTCTGCCCCAGTTGGCTGAATCCGGCGAACTATGCAGATAGAAGCGGTCGGGATCCAGCTCCTTCACCTTGTTGGGAAGCAACGTGCGGAACAGCTTGTTGTATCCCGTAAACATACCTTGGTGTACCTCTTTACTGAATTTCTTATCCCAGCCCCAGTATTTGATTGCCTCAATGATTTCATTGTTTCCGCACCACATGGCAATGCTGGCATGATTGCGTAAACGGCGTATGTTGTAATGCGCCTCCTGTTCAACCAGGTTTAAGAAGGCCGGATCCGAAGGATAGCTTGTACAGGCGAACATAAAGTCCTGCCACACCAATATCCCGTTCTCGTCGGCCAACTGGTAGAAGTAATCTTCTTCGTAGATACCTCCTCCCCAGATGCGGATCATGTTCATGTTGGCCGCCTTCACGTTGCGGAACAACCTGCGGTAGTCCTCTTCCTTTACATTATTAAGGATAATATCGCTTGGAATATAGTTGGCACCTTTGGCAAACAACGGAATACCGTTTACCTCGAAGTAAAACGATTTACCATCCTTGTCCTCCTCATTTACCACCCGTACGGTACGAAGTCCGCTGCGGCAGCTTACCTGGTCAATCACCTGTCCGCCTGCCTTGCGCACTTCTGTCTTAAAATCGTACAAGGTTGCTTCGCCCCAACCGTGAGGCATCCATAAAGAGGGGTTGAGGATAGTCATATCAGATTTTACCAGATTCTTGCCCGGAGTAAGCACTACCGGTACTTTGTTGGCCATTACCTCCTGTCCCTTCAGCGAACAGGTAAATACAACTTCGGCCTGGGTGTCTGTATCTTCGATGGAGTACACCTCCAGCTCATTGGAGATTTCGGCCTTGTCGCGGCTGATTGAAAGCTGACGGACGTAGTAATCCTTGATGTCGGCCACTTCGAACAACTTCAATTCGATTGGACGCCATACTCCACAGCCTACCATCCGGATCCCCCAGTCCCAACCGTAATGGTACGGAGCCTTTCTGGTAAACACACTGGTGTGCTTGTCGTGGTGATCATTATCGGCGGGATAATCGAACCCGTTGCTGTCCCATTGAGGGAGCGTCTTGTTTATGGGCGAATAGAAGTAAATATTCAATCTGTTTTCGCCTGCACGGAGCACCTCTTTCACCGGTACTTCGTAGCCTACAAACATATTTTCGGCTTTCAGGATAAGAGCCCCGTTCAGATACACATCTGCATAGGTATCCAGCCCTTTAAATTCGAGCAAGGCACCGCTATGGTCAACCTGCTCCTGCGTAAGGGTGAAGGAGGTGCGATACTCCCAGTCTTTGTCTTCCACCCACTGAACCTGCTGTTCGTTAGTCCCGAAAAAAGGATCGGGCAGAAGCTTCAGACGTAATAAGTCCTGATGCACCGTACCTGGCACAGTTGCCTCTTGCCACTTGTCTTTTCCCCCTTCAGAGAAGCTCCACCCTTTATCCAGATGAAGCACTTGCGAAGCCGGACTTTGCCCCAATGCTGAAAGTGCTGCAGCATATAACCCCATAAAAATTAATTTTAATCTTTTCATTGTATGTAAATTGACGTTTGATCCATTCTTTTCAGATTCGGAATGGACGTATGTGTAATATGGATCAACATGATTGCACAAATGTACAACAATCGTCTTATTTAC
>NZ_JBFWMI010000111.1:0-9021 GCF_050251695.1 Macellibacteroides sp. | reverse complement strand
TGAAGGCTCGCTTTGACGAGGAGAATAACATGCTGACCGCCGAAAAGATGACACAGGCGGGCATCCGGATCATTTACAGTATTCCCGGACTGAAGGTTCATGCCAAGATTGCCATTATTATTCGGAAGGATACCAGAGAGGGCTTGCAGCGAAAGCATCTGGCTTATCTGAGTACCGGAAACTTTAATGAGAAAACGGCCAAGATCTATTCGGATATTGCACTTCTTACTGCGCAGACAGAGCTGGTGAACGACATCAACAAGGTTTTTGCCATACTGGAAGGACGGATATGCGAAGCCACTTTTTCGCACTTACTAGTAGCCCGATTCAATATGGTACCCACCCTTACTGAAATGATACGCCGCGAAATACAACATGTTAATGAGGGCAGAAAGGGAAAGATTATTTTGAAGATGAACGGACTGCACGACAAGAACATGATCAATGAGCTTTACAATGCCAGCGAGCAGGGCGTGGAGATTGAATTGATTGTACGTGGCATCTGCTGCCTCGTGCCTGACCAGCCTTATAGTAAAAACATACGTATTACCCGGATTGTAGATATGTTTCTGGAACATTCCCGCATCTGGTATTTTTACAATGACGGTACAGAAGATTTGTATATGACGTCGGCCGACTGGATGCAACGGAACCTGAACCGCCGCATCGAGACTGCTTTCCCTATTCTGGATCCGATACACAAAGAGGAGATTATCGATATCCTTCGTATTCAACTGAAGGATAATGTAAAGGCTTGCCGCATAGACCAACACCTGAACAATATCTATAAACGTGACGATAATCCCGTAAAGACACGGTCTCAGGTCTGTATTTACAACTACCTGAGAGACCGGTATGCTCTGGATAAATAGCGATGATCAGAGTAGCCTGACATCTTCGGGCAGATAACCCGAACGGATTCGCCATTCCTGCGGATATAAGTTATTGGCTCTGTTACCGAGATGTTTTACAAATCCCAGAGCAGCCACTTTATAGGTAAGCAACACATATCCTTTGGGTAGATCCGGTGGCAAGACAAGAGCCTCTTTACGCAAGTATCGGATTGCTTCTTCCCAATTTATTTCGCAACTGCTGAATGCCTCCCGGTTTAGGTGGTACGAAAGTGCTAAGGACTGATCCGGTATAAGGTCTTTGCCTTTTACCTCACCCAGTGTTATGCCAGCTCCGATCACCTTCAATGAGCTGTACATTTGTTGCAACAGTGGGTAATATTCTTTAGGAAAGGCACGTACAGTCTCGCCTCGCACTTCAAATTGGAACTGGTCGTTATGCTGTATCCACGTTTCTGCCTGAACAGGAACCGCAGGAGCTTTCGTTTTATCTTTTCCTTTTTTGTCTTTCGACTGGCGCGGACGGATTATTTCGCCCTCGTCTTTACGCAAAACGGCCAGAAAGAATCCTTCTCCTTTGGTTTTATGGGGGAAGAAACGGTAGACAGGATGGTTGTATTTAAGCGGACCCGAAATTTGCCACGTGTCCGGTATATCCAACAACACAGGTTCGGCACCCAGTCGTTCAACAATATACTGCACATTCTCTTCATCCTCTTCTGTATTGTATGTACAGGTACTATATATCAGGAGCCCACCGGGTTTAAGGGCATTCCATACATCGTTTAGTATCCGGCGCTGTCTGCCGGCACATAATTCTACATTAGCCGGACTCCATTCGTCCATGCTGCCGGCATCTTTCCTAAACATTCCTTCTCCGGAACAAGGAACATCGGTTACAATCACATCAAAAAAATGGGTTAATTCGCCCAGCTCTGCGGGGTCGTTATTGGTAACAATTGAGGCGGGATATCCCCATTTACTGAGATTCTCGGCCAGGATGTGACTACGCGTCCGTATTATTTCATTGCTCACAAGAAGGCTTCCTTCCGGCAATGTAGAAAGCAGAAGGGTAGATTTGCCCCCAGGAGATGCGCAGAGATCCAGACAAGTTACGGGTTCGTTTATAAGCTGACGGACGGCCTGCTCCAGAAACATGGAAGAGGCCTCTTGCACATAATAGTGACCGGCATGGAAAAGCGGATCGAATGTAAATGATAATCGTTCCGGAAGGTAGTATCCCGTATGGCTCCACGGCACGGGTTCGCCTGCAGGAGTATAGTCACTCTTTTTTCGGTTCATGCGGATGCTGACTGGCGCATCGGTTGATAATGCCTCTTCCAATTGCTCGTATTCGGCTCCCAATATTGCCTTTGTTCTCGTAATAAATTCCGGTGGAAATGCCATTGCACGTATATTTGGGGTAAAATTAGTACTTTTGCAAAAAAATATAGGTATGCAAGCGTCACTTTTTCTTGTCCCGGTTCCACTGGGTGATACAGATCACCGGCAGGTTTTGCCGGAATATAACAAAGATATTATTCGGTCTATCAACCATTTTATTGTGGAAAATGTACGTACAGCCCGTCGTTTCCTAAAGAAAACGGCCCCGGAGATTGTAATCGACGAGCTTACTTTTTATGAGTTGAATAAACACACTTCTCCCGAAATGGTTGCAGATTACCTGCTGCCACTCAGTAAAGGATTGTCTGTGGGTGTAATTTCGGAGGCGGGTTGTCCGGCTGTAGCCGATCCGGGAGCCGATGTGGTCGCCGTTGCACAACGCAAGAACTATCCGGTAGTTCCGTTGGTGGGACCTTCGTCTATCATAATGTCTGTGATGGCTTCGGGTTTTAACGGCCAGAGTTTTGCTTTTCACGGTTACCTTCCGATCGATGCCGTTGCACGCACCAATAAAATCAAGCAAATTGAACAGCGTATTTACAGCGAGCACGAAACACAGTTGTTTATTGAAACGCCTTACCGGAATAACAAATTGGCAGAAGAGCTGGTTCGCACCTGCCGCCCTTCCACCAAATTATGTATCGCGTCAAACATTACCTGCGAGGATGAATATATTAAAACAAAACCGGTAAAAGAATGGGCCGGCAAGATTCCAGACCTATCAAAGAAGCCTACTATATTTCTTATCTATAAATAGACGGATTTATTGGCCGAGGCATCAAACCATACTTGCATTCTCCATTGATTCTTCGGCTATATTTTCTTCACAAAAGGAAGTAGGTTGCTGACAGCAGAAGTTTTCAGCAAACAGGATGGTGTTCTGCAGGTATGGAAATTCTTTCTCAAAGTAACCACTAAATACCCCTTTGGAAAGATTTTCCTCAATCTGAGCCGTAAGCCAGAGTTTGCCTCCTTCACGCACATACTCGGACATCAGCTTCTCGTCGCGAACACATACCACATAAAGTGAAACCTGGTGTCTAATCTTTTCATCTTCGTACTTATAGCGGATTAAGAATCGCACCGAAACACCGGGTTTGCCTTTCAGTCGGCCTATGGCATCCTGCGCACTATGCTCAATCTTCTGACGATATAAGACATAGCGTTCATACGGATAGTCGTACGTACCGGGATCCACATAACTGTCGGGAGCACGTTTGGTCAAATATAGCTTTCCATCGTGGATAACAGCCACACGTACAATGGGATGGTAATATTTCTTTTTAACCGAACGGCTTACCGAACGGGCAATACATCCTACTACCTTTCCTTCATTGTTGAGAACAGGAATCCACATCTCTTTTTTCAGACTACCCTTCATTATTTTCACACGCATGTGTTCATACACAAATATGCAAACCCCTATTATTACGCCCAGTTGATCATACAGGAACACGGTTCTGTCCGAAGTATGCCAATCGTAAGGCAGTACATTATAAATAAGAATTACAAAGAGATGAAGAGTGAACATGTTTTGAACGACCTGCGCTAAAAAAATAAATTCATTCAGCGACGAACGTAACAAGGTACGATGGAACAACGGATGCCCCGAATTTCTTACTCTTCGCAACAGCGAACGCCGGGTGAAACCCACAAAAGTGAGTACCATCACCATGGTCAGTTCGCTGATAAGCGACGAATAAGGATAGAGGGCTTTACCTAAAGGCAAATAAAGAAATACAGAAAACAATATCAATGAGATGGATGAAACCAACAATAGGAATTGATACGTCTTCCTTTTCATCAATGCCGTATAAAGGTACATGGATACAAAACTTAGCGTCAAGGCAATTATAAATGAATAGTGATAATCAATAAAATTATCAATAAACATAAATAATAACATTGGCAATAATCCCCAAGCCTGATTATCTAAACTTTTTCTAGTTTCTATTCTATTCATAACTCACTTGTGTTCATCTTAACATTTTCCATTTATCTAATTAAGGGATAATGAAGTATATGGTTTTTATCCTATAGTGCGCACTGGAATTAGCGCTTATTCATTTCTCCGTTGATTATATAACAAACATAATCAGATAAAGGTTATTGCTTCATACATGCTTTTCTGCATGATAAGATGAACGAACAAGTGGACCACTCTCAACATGGGTGAATCCTTTAGACAAGGCTATCGATTTATATTCTTCAAAATGCTCGGGAGTGATATAGGCTGAAACCGGAATATGTTTACGTGATGGTTGCAGGTATTGTCCGATTGTAAGTACAGATACCCCGGCAGCACGCACATCATCCATCAGGGTGTAGACCTCCTCATCGGTTTCACCCAGACCAACCATTATACCGGTCTTGGCAACAGTGCCTTTGGTTGCAATACGGTTCAGCACCTTCAGACTCACGTCGTATTTGGCGGCACTTCGTATCTGGGGAGTCAGCCGTCTGACGGTCTCCATATTGTGCGAAATAATCTCGGGAGCCGCTTCGATAACCAGATCAACCAGCTCCAGGTTTCCCTGAAAATCGGGGATCAGGACTTCAAGCGTAGTCTCCGGGTTCAGTTGTTTTATGGATTGAATGGTTTTCACCCAGTGACCCGCACCCTGATCGGGCAGGTCGTCGCGGTCGACCGACGTAACTACAGCGTGTTTCAGCTTCATCAGCTGAATGGATTTGGCTACGTTTGCCGGCTCTTCAGGATTCAACGCCAATGGTTTTCCGGTCAGCGTATTGCAAAACTTGCACGAACGGGTACAGATCTCTCCTCCAATCATGAAAGTTGCCGTACCCCTCCCCCAGCATTCACCCATGTTCGGGCATTTACCACTGGTGCATATGGTGTGTAAACCATGTGATTCGACTATACGTTTGGTTTGGGTGAAAGTTTCATTTCCACCCAAACGTATTTTAAGCCAGTCCGGCTTTCTTATATGTTCTGCCATTGTTTTAAAGGTTGTTAAATAAAAATTCAGACATTTTTGTATACAGATGGAAACGGGTGTTACCGCCATATATACTGTGATTTTTATCTTTGTAAATATGCATATCAAATTGCTTGTTGGCTTGCACCAAAGCTTCGGCATACTCCATGCTGTTCTGAACATGTACGTTGTCGTCGGCCGATCCGTGAATCAAAAGCAATTTCCCCTGCAATTTATCTGCTAGTTTAATAGGCGAGGTTGCCGCATAGCCTTCAAAATTTTCTTTAGGCGTACGCATAAAACGCTCGGTATAAATGGTATCGTAATATTTCCAGTCGGTCGGCGGAGCCACAGCAATACCAGCCTTGAATGTTCCGTTGCCGGTACTCATGGACATCAGGGTATTGTATCCCCCAAAGCTCCATCCCCAGATAGCGATCCGGTTCTTGTCCACATACGAGAGCTTACCCAGAGCCCGGGCAGCTTCAACCTGATCCTGACTTTCCAGCAATCCCATTTTCATATAGGTACATTTACGGAATCCTTCGCCTCTGGCTCCGGTACCGCGTCCGTCCACACTTACCACCATAATTCCCCTGGCAGCAAGGTAGTATTCCCAATCAAATCCATAGCTATCCGTTACCTCCTGCGAAGCCGGACCGCTGTATTGTACCATAAGCACCGGGTATTTCTTGTTTTCGTCGAAATCGACTGGCTTCACCCGCCATGCATTCAACTCGTAACCAGATTCGGTCTGTATGGTAAAGAATTCCTTCTTAGCATATGAAAGTTCTGCCAAACGGCTTTTCAGCGCTTTATTATCCTGCAACACACGAAGGGTGGTACCCTTTTTTGCTTCATGCACAGAAATCTGCATGGGTGTATTTGCATTGGAATACTTATTTATATAATAGGCAAAATTAGCGCTAAAGTCGGCACTGTTAGTACCCGACAGCGGTGTAAGTTTAGTTTTTATACCTTTGGCATCTATCTTATAAACCGATCTGCGCAGCGGACTCTCTTCGGCCGACTGGTAATAGATGGTCTTTGTTGCCTCGTCCATTCCGATGAAGCGGGTTACATCCCAGTTGCCTTTGGTTACCTGACGCTGCATTACGCCCGTAGGAGAATAAAGATATATATGCGCATATCCGTCCTGCTCGCTCAAATAGGTGAATCCTGTTTCAAAAAACTGGATGGAGGATAGATATTCGGAATCGACATAAGCCTTGTTCTCCTCCCTTAAAACCAGTCTGAATACACCGCTTTTCGGATTGGCGTAATACATATTGAACACGTTTTGGGTGCGGTTCAGGGTCATAACTGCCAACTGATCTGCTTTGGTTGTGAAAGTGATACGGGGGATATACGTTTCTTCATTTACAGGCAGTTTCAATTCCTTGATATCTTTCGTAGACACACTGTAGGAATGAAGAGTGACAACGGAATTTTTCTCGCCTGCTTTGGGGTACTTATAGGTATAAAAACCGGGGTACAGCTCATTGTTGAACATCTGCATGTGGTATTGAGGCACTTCGGTTTCGTTCGTTTTTACAAAGGCAAGATACTCATTGTCGGGCGACCAGGCCATAAGGTTTGTTACAGCAAACTCTTCTTCGTACACCCAATCGGTTGTCCCATTCAGGATTTTGTTTAACTCGCCATCTTTGGTAACCTGGGTTTCCGTATCAAAATCAAATTTTTTGATCCAGATATTATTGTCGCGTACGTAAGCACACATCCTGCCGTCTGGGGAGAAGGTAGGAATCATCTGCTTGCTGGCAGACTCGGTAAGAGGCTTAACAAAATTACGTCGTACATCGTAATCGTAAATTACGGCTTTAGATGAACGGCGGTAGATCGGTTCGCTGTCGCGCCATACCAGAATACGGTGTCCGGTACTGCTGATCATATACCCCTCAAAGTCCTTGAAGGTACATTCGCGGGCGGTTTTCGCATTAAACAGGGTATCCACCGGATTTCCCGTACGATACGAATATTTGATAATCATGGAGCGTTCGCTGTTCATGGCCGTATAATGTTCGCCATCGGGCATGGAACGCATATCACCTATTGCCGACACCTGACGGAACTTACCGTCTGTTATATCTTTCAAGCTAACCTGTTTGCTTCCGTTCTGTGCAGAGAGGCTTCCAACCACCACCAATGAAAGCAACAAACATAGTCTCAATCCTTTCATGAATTTTTTCTTTTTTAATAATATCATGCAAAGTTAGTGAAAAGGCACCGCAATACAATGACTATTTTCTATCTTTGCATTGTGAAAAATAGTAAACCGTATAACGACTTAGGCGATTTCCTGCGGGATCTGTTCCCGTATAAGGTACAAAAAATATCATTGAACGCCGGATTTACCTGCCCGAACCGCGATGGATCCAAAGGATGGGGAGGTTGTACCTATTGCAATAACCAGACATTCAGCCCGGATTATTGTCACACCGACAAAGGAATAAAAGAACAACTGGGAGAAGGCGTACAGTTTTTTGGACGCAAATATCCCGACATGAAATACCTGGCCTACTTCCAGGCCTATACCAATACATACGATGAATTCGAAAGGCTTAAAGTTATTTACGAAAATGCCTTACGTTATCCGGATGTAGTGGGACTGATTGTAGGCACACGCCCGGATTGCATGCCGGATCAGCTGTTGGATTACTTTGCCGAACTATCCCGGAAGACATTTGTAATGGTTGAATACGGGCTGGAAAGCACCCTGGATAAAACGCTGGAACGTATCAACCGCGGACATACGCATGCCGAATCGGAAGAGGCCATCCGTAGGACTGCCGCCAAAGGGATTTATACTGGTGCCCATTTGATCTTGGGGTTGCCCGGCGAATCCCGCGAAGAGATATTGCATCATGCCGATGTGGTATCCGCTTTGCCGCTCACCACCGTTAAACTGCATCAGCTTCAGCTGATCCGGAAGACTAAAATGGCATTGGAGTACCGTGAAAATCCGGAAGATTTCCATTTGTTTACCGTCGACGAGTACATCGATCTGGTAATTGATTTTGTGGAACGGATGAATCCCGCCATCACCATCGAACGTTTTGTATCCCAATCCCCTAAAGAGCTGCTGATTGCACCCGATTGGGGATTAAAGAACTATGAGTTCACAGCAAAAGTCCTGAAAAGAATGGAAGAACGCGGAGCCTATCAAGGGCGCACCTTCACTCCCCTTCTTTAAGATCGACGGTTCCATAGTAAGTAATTCCCTGTCGGTTTATGCTCGTTACCTGAATTGTGGCTGAAGCATTGGGATAAATCTGTATCCGGAAAGTATGCGTATCATCAGCCGACCGGGTACGGAATGTGATCTCCGCATTGTTCTTCTTATCATATCGCTGGTTATACTCCGTAAGTGGCGCATCAAAGGTCATACCCACTCCTCCGCCATAAGGTAAACTGTATGCTTGTCCGAAGTAAGGGAGATAAGAAAACACCGAATCGTTTCTTACAGTCAGCGAATAGTTGCTTGTTACATTCCTGGATCGACCGGACATGGGTACTACCCGATCAACGGATATCCTGAAAGCTCTGTTGTCTACACTTTCTTTCACCCGCGATTCAGTAAGCTCTTTTGATTCCTTTCCAGATTGAGTGGTTGCACATCCACCGAGGACAACCAAACCAACCACCAATACAAAAAGTAATTGTTTCTTTTTCATACCTCTTCATTGCTGTCCCATTAAAATCTAAAATAGTTCTTTGAAATATTTGAAATTTAGTTAGTTATAGAGGTTTTTCGAGCGCGACGATTTCAATTGATAACTTTGCAGCCCATAATAAAGGCTGCAATG
>NZ_JBFWMI010000110.1:0-9534 GCF_050251695.1 Macellibacteroides sp. | reverse complement strand
GATAATGTTCGTTGTTCTACGAATTACAATCAATCATATTGTTAATCACAAAACTATTTAAGAATGGAAATTAAAGTATTGGGTACAGGTTGCCCCAGTTGCAAAACTCTATTTGAAACTACACAGCAAGCCATCGCCGAATTAGGAAGCGATGCCACGCTGACCAAAGAAGAAGATTTGCTTAAAATCATCGAATATAACATTTTAGGCCTTCCGGCATTAGTAATAGACGGAACAGTTGTTTCGGCAGGTAAACGGTTATCGCTGGCAGAAATAAAAGAATTACTTACTAAATAATCTCCCTTCCATGAAAAATTTATTCTATACTTTAATTGCAGCGATTCTTTTAATATCCTGCAGCAATGGCGCAGAAAAGAAAACAGAAACAGCAAGTACCGACGTAAAGCAGGCCGACCGGATAGAAGTGCTTTATTTTCACGGAGCTCAGCGGTGTGTAACCTGCAAAGCAATCGAAGCAAATACGAAAGCACTATTGGACAGTCTGTATTCAAATGAAATTGCATTAGGAAAAATTGTATATAAGATAATAGATATATCTCAAAAAGAGAATGAGGAGGTTGCAGACAAGTACGAAGTTACATGGTCTTCACTGTTTGTAAACCGATGGAAAAATGGAACCGAGGAGGTTAATAACATGACCGAGTTTGGCTTTGCCAATGCAAAAAGCGATCCCGACAGTTTTAAAAACGGCATCAAAAGCAAGATTGACGAATTACTAAAATAAAAGGCGATGAACTTTCTTCAATCAATACTAGAGAACAGTTCCGTTCCCGTTATTACGGCATTCATATTGGGGTTATTAACCGCCGTAAGTCCCTGTCCGCTGGCCACGAATATTACGGCGATAGGATTTATCGGTAAGGATATTGAAAACCGTCACCGTATATTTATAAACGGGTTGCTTTACACCTTAGGCAGAATCTTAACCTATACGGTGCTTGGCTTCATCCTTATTCCGATTCTTCGTGAGGGTGCAAGTATGTTTGCTGTACAAAAGGCTGTTAGCCAATACGGAGAAATACTGATTGCCCCGCTATTAATCGTGATCGGCATATATATGCTCGATCTAATTAAATTGAACATACCTAAAATCAGCATTAACGGAGAATACGTAAAGAAAAGAACTAAGGGTAGCTGGGGAGCCCTGTTCCTGGGGATTCTATTTTCCCTTGCCTTTTGTCCTTCCAGCGGAATATTCTTTTTCGGCATGCTTATACCGCTATCGGCGGCAGAAGCAGGCGGTTACCTGTTACCAGTGGTATTTGCGATTGCAACCGGACTGCCGGTCATTCTGGTAGCCTGGGTGCTGGCCTATAGCGTAGCCGGACTGGGAAAGTTTTATAACCGGATACAGGCATTTGAAAAGTGGTTTCGTAAGATAGTAGCCATCCTGTTTATCGCGGTGGGGATCTATTACGCGGTCATATTTTATCTATAGAAAAGTAGTAACAATCAAATTATAAATAATGATGAAAAAGATAGAAATTTTTGATCCTGCGATGTGTTGTCCTACGGGATTATGTGGCACCAATATCAGTACGGAATTAATGCGTATTGCTGTCGTGATTGAAACATTAAAAAAACAAGGAATTATGGTAACCCGGCATAACCTGCGGGACGAACCTCAGGTATATGTTACGAATCTGGTTGTAAACGATTACCTCCAGAAGTATGGAGCCGAAGCATTACCCATCACCTTGGTGGATGGCGAGGTGGCTGTATCTAAAACCTACCCCACCACCAGGCAAATGAGCGAATGGAGTGGAGTAAATCTGGAATTCATCCCCGTAAAATAAAACAACAGAAAAGAATTACATTACAATGAAAGCCTTTGATATATCAAATATAGAACCGACAAAATACCTCTTTTTTACAGGAAAAGGCGGGGTTGGTAAAACATCTATTGCATGCGCAACCGCAGTGGGACTGGCAGACAAGGGAAAGAAAATACTTCTTATCAGCACAGACCCCGCTTCCAACCTGCAGGATGTTTTCAATCAGCCGCTTAACGGACACGGTTCTGCCATTGCAGATGTGCCGGGACTTACGGTGGTTAATCTGGACCCCGAACAGGCAGCTGCGGAATACAGAGAACGGGTGATTGCACCCTACAAGGGAAAACTCCCCGTAAGTGTTATTCAGAACATGGAAGAGCAGCTTTCCGGTTCGTGCACGGTGGAAATTGCAGCCTTTAATGAGTTCTCGGACTTCATTACGGACATTCAGAAACAGGATGAATACGACCATATCATCTTCGACACAGCACCAACGGGACATACCCTCCGGATGCTGCAACTTCCTTCGGCCTGGAGTACCTTTATCAGCGAAAGTACCCACGGAGCCTCTTGTTTAGGACAGTTGTCGGGATTGGAAGAACGAAAAGAGATCTATAAAAAAGCGGTAGGAACGCTTTCAAATGCCCAAACTACCCAGCTTGTACTGGTTAGCCGCCCTGAAGCCGCCCCTCTTAACGAAGCCGCCCGCTCCTCTCACGAATTGTTATTATTGGGCATCAAAAACCAGCTTCTTATAATAAACGGGGTACTGCAACAATTGGATAAAAGCGATGCAATATCCAACCAGCTGCACGAAAGACAGCAGCATGCCTTGCAGAACATGCCGCAGGAGCTATCCAACTACCCGTTATATACGATCCCTTTGCGGTCGTACAATTTGTCTAGTATTGCAAACATACGCCGTATGCTGTACAGCGACAGCCTTATTGGTGAAGCAAACTATAATCCCATCGCCCAGCCCCGGGGAGTGGATCAACTGGTAAACGACCTGTACACCTCCGGTAAAAGGGTTATTTTCACCATGGGTAAAGGGGGCGTGGGTAAAACCACGCTGGCCACCGATATAGCCCTTAAATTAACCGCCCTGGGTGCCAAGGTACATTTAACCACCACCGACCCGGCAAATCATATAAACTACGACCTGGCCGTTAAGGCTGGTATCGCGGTAAGCCGCATCGACGAAGCCGAAGTTTTAGAGAAATACAAAAACGAAGTCCGCAGTAAAGCGGCCGAGGCTATGACTGCTGCCGATATGGAGTATATCGAAGAAGACCTGCGCTCGCCCTGTACACAGGAAATCGCCGTATTCAAGGCCTTTGCCGAAATAGTGGATAAAGCCGACAATGAAATCGTTGTGATAGATACCGCCCCAACAGGACATACTTTATTACTTTTGGATGCCACTCAGAGCTACCATAAGGAGGTGGAGCGCACCCAGGGAGAAGTTACCGGCGCCGTAGCCAATCTATTACCCCGTTTACGTAACCCCAAAGAGACCGAGGTAGTGATTGTTACATTGCCCGAAGCAACTCCGGTATTTGAAGCAGAGCGTTTGAAGATGGACCTGCAACGTGCCGGAATTAATAACAAATGGTGGGTGGTGAATGCCTGCCTGGCATTAACGGACACACAGAATTCGTTCCTGAAGGCAAAAGCACAAAATGAGTTGGTGTGGATACAGAAAGTCGACCAGCTTTCGCAAGGCAACACCGCCCTGATAGCATGGAGGAATGTGTAAATGAAAAAGAAAGCAGACATCAAAGAATTGGTAAAGCTTAAATATGGCGAGATTGCTTTACAAAATCAGAATTCATCTTGTTGTTCTTCCGGTTGCTGCTGCAGCCCGGACGGAGCGCATAGCATTATGAGTGAAGATTATACACAACTTGAAGGGTATAATGCCGATGCCGACCTGGGATTAGGATGCGGACTTCCAACAAAATTTGCCAATATTAAAAAAGGAGACACGGTTGTCGATTTAGGTTCAGGGGCAGGGAACGACTGCTTTATTGCCCGTCAGGAAGTTGGAGAATCAGGCAAGGTGATTGGAATAGATTTTACTCCTCAAATGATTGCCAAAGCGGAGGAAAACGCAAAGAAAAGAGGGTTCGACAACATTGAATTCCGTATAGGTGATATTGAGGATATGCCTGTCGACGATAATTGGGCAGATGTGGTAGTAAGCAATTGTGTTCTTAATCTGTTACCCCATAAAGATAAGATATTTCATGAAATATTCCGGGTATTAAAACCTGGCGGTCATTTCTGTATATCAGATATAGTTATCAATGGAGAACTTCCCCCATCGTTATCAGAAGCTGTCGAAATGTTCGTAGGATGCATTGCCGGGGCTATCACAAAAGATGAATACATAGGTGAAATCACTAAAGCCGGATTTAAGCAGATAGAAATCCTAAAAGAGAATAACATCATCCTCCCTGACGATTTACTTAGTAAGTATAAAAGCAATGATTCAGTAGAAGCCATTGAATCAAAGTCGTTTGAAATAATATCAATCACAGTTAGAGGGATAAAGTAGAAAAGCAGATTTATCCAATTTCTTTCCTTATTCGTTCGGAAAGAAATTGGTATTTTTGCCCTGTAAAACAATACAGACAACGAAAACCATCAATCGTACGTTAAATGGAGACAAATTTATTGGAAACCGAAAGGCTGTATCTGCGCGAAATGAATCAATCGGATTATAAGGCACTATGTCTGATACTGCAGGATGAAGAAACGATGCAGGCGTATAACGGAGCCTTTACCGATGCCGAAACACAAGACTGGCTGGACAGACAAATAAAACGCTATGAAGAATATGGATTCGGTCTGTGGGCCGTTGTGCTTAAAGAAACCAATGAAATGATCGGTCAGTGCGGACTCACCATGCAGCCCTGGTGCGATAAGCAGGTTCTGGAGATAGGCTATTTGTTTCAACGGAGATATTGGCACCAGGGATATGCAACGGAAGCCGCCAGAGCATGTAAGAAGTATGCTTTCACGCAACTGGATGCAGACCGGGTCTGTTCCATTATAAGAGATACCAATATCCCCTCTCAAAATGTAGCCCTTAGAAACGGAATGACAATCACCGAAACCTGGACAAAACACTACCGCGGAATAGATATGCCCCATTATCTGTTTACAGCTGAAAGAGCAAGTATTTAACAGTATTTCTATTTCTTTCTTTTGTAATGCAGCTGCATTAGTCCCGTATCAAAACTCTTTGAGCTTATCAATTCGAGTAATTGCTCTGGCCTTCCATCTTTAAATAATCTGGTTCCATTGCCTAATAAAATTGGTATAATAGAAATTATATATTCGTCTATCAAGTCAAGTTTCAGGAGTTCATTAATCACCTCTGCACCTCCATCACAATAAATATCTTTACCATTTTCAGATTTTAGCTTTTTAACCAATTCAGCTATATCTCCGGTATAGAAGGTCACTCTTCCCTTATTTGGCTTTGGCGTTCTTGTAATTACATAAATATCTCTTTCTCCGTTATCATAATGAGACGAGCCAATTTCTTTAAATACATAATCATAGGTTTTTCCACCAACAATCAAAGTATCAATTGCACTTGTAAATTTTGCATATCCATAGTCCTCTCCTTCTTTTTCTACTATCTTAAGAAAACTAAGATCATTGTTAGGTTTTGCAATATAACCGTCTAAGCTTATTGCAATGAATAATGATATTTTTCGCATATTTCTTTATTTTAATGTTTCTACAAAAATATGGTTACACAACGACCTGTACTTTGTAAAAATACGACAAATTAAAGTTGAGAGGGAGAAATTAACTCCTTAAAAAACTAAAAGAAGAAATCGGGTACGGATGCCAATTAAAAAACTTCAAAAACAAAGATACTTTTTTCGTAAAATGTTACTACTTTTTACTAAGAAAGTATATACTTTTTGAAAGAAAAGTACTCACAAATATAGAAGCTGATTAACTAACTAAAATCTACTACATTACCTCATCTCCCTCTTAAAGTAAACCATATCTTTAAGCAGGATGCCGTCTTCAATCATGGGGTGGTCGTAGTTGTCTGTAAAGAAGTTTTCGATACGGTGCGAGGGTTCAAAGCCGCAACGTTCGTAAAAGCGGACTGAACTGGGTACATCGCCGGTGCCGACTATCATACGGGCGTACTTTCCGGCGTAGTGGTTCAGCAAATGGTTGATTAGTTTCTTTCCGTATCCTTGCCGTTGTGAGCCGGGGTTCACAGCGATATTCTTTAATTCGCATAGGCCGTTGCCTTCGTCTGTTACCACACAGACGGCCTTCACGCCGTTATCTTCGAGCACAAACATCTCTCCGCGATCCAGATAGCGATCTATCATGGATTCCTGCTCGTCTGCTAATAACAACAATTCCAGGTATTGTTTCTTATGGTTGGTTATTTGAATGATCTCCATCGTTGAGTCGGATTGAGTATAGGCTACATTGTGATTTTCCATTTTCTAATAGGTTGCGGTAAAAATCTTAGTAATAACTTATAGTACAAAGGAAATAAAAAAAAGAATTACAATCGCTTCGGTGCGCCCCGAAGATATCCACACAAAGGCAAATATTTTATAATAGTTTCCTAAATTGGAAACTATTTTTTATCTTTGTGAGAAAGTAAACAGCTATGAATATTGAGCTTAACAAAATAGGGACATTGATTCGGGATGAAAGAGTGCGTCGCGGGATGACTCAGGAAGAACTTGGGTCTAAGATTTGTGTAGGGAAAGCACAAATCTCTAAGATTGAAAGTGGCAAAGGGCTCACTATTAAAACGGTCACCAAGGTTCTTGATGCCCTGAACCTATCGGCAACAGTTCACGTAGAAGATTCACGAAACATCGACAAACGTGTTATTGGTTATATTGTCGCTGTTATCAGCCAATTTGCAAAAGCTAACAATATGACCATCCGCGAGGCCAGCAATTACCTGAATCGCTATAAAGGACTTGACTTCTTAACTGAGCATTACGAGGCTGAACACCTGTTATCGTTGGATGACTGTGTACAGGACTTGGCCCGCGTGTGCTATAATAATGGAGGTGGGCTGTTATGAGACTATATCACGGATCAAATAGTAAGATCAAAAATATTGATCTGGCCAAATGCAAACCTTATAAGGATTTCGGACAAGGCTTTTACCTAACCGAAATTGAGGAACAGGCCTCTCAAATGGCCAGACGTACAGCATCCATCTATGGTGGAAGTGCTGTTGTTACTCAGTTTGAGTTTGATGAAACGGCTTTGAGCGATTCCACACTATCCATTAAGCGCTTCGAAGAACCGAATGAGGAGTGGGCTTTATTTGTATTGGCCAATCGGAGTCGGGAACGGCAACATCCTGTTCACGAGCACGACATTGTAATCGGACCGGTTGCAGATGATACAATCGCGACTTTGTTCCGTAATTTTGATGATGGCATTATTGATTTGCCGATGCTCGTAAAAGGGCTTAAGTATAAGAAAATCTCATCTCAGTATTTATTTCTCACCCCCAAATCGGTGGCATATCTGAAAACGTTATGAAAAAGAAAGTGCAATATCTCGTAGAAGGCATCACTAAAGACATCATTGCCTATTTGATGAAGGATAATAATCTGGACCTTCCTTCGGCTGTCAGTCTGTTCCATAACTCAGAAACTTTCGAGAAACTTTCCGATGAATCCACCGGACTCTATATTGAAAGTTCTGCCTATGTGTATGAAATACTTAAGGTGGAACTTAAGATGGGAAAAATCTTATAGAGTTACCTTTTGATGGTCATTCTTCCTGCCAGCTTCATCTCGGCAGCAAATTCTGCCACTCCGATTGCTTTGATGCGGTCTATGCACTTGCTGCGATCTGTTCTCGAGACAAAGCCTATCACCTTTGCAATGATGTTGTTGTATTTCTTACATTCCTTTAACGGCATAAGCTGGCAATCGGCACAGGTGGCGTAGCCGTGTTCGTTGCAGCATTTTCTGATTTCGCACCAGGTGGCTTTCTCGTTTCCATAGCATCCGGGGCATTTACCCTTAAGCTGACTTTTACAGGCGCCGCAATAGAGTCCGCAGTAGGCTACATTGTGATTTTCCATTTTCTTATTCTTTTTATTGGTTTGTTTCTAACTATCATTCTTTTTGTATCAGACATGATTGCTAACGGGCAATTGGTTGCTGCAAAAATCGTAGTAATCATTTATAGTACAAAGGAAATAAAAAAAGAATTATTTAAGCCTAAAATAGAAAATGAGATGGTATTTGATTGTTGTTTTTTTGCTTTAAAGCAATTCCCGTTCAAATGGCAATCCGTACTTTTGTCCACCGATTAAAGAACGAACCAAATAAACTGATCTAGCAATGTCGAAAATTTATGCATCTGCAGCTTTTGCTGATTCGAAGCCTCACTATAACTTATTGGACGGATTGAGGGGTGTTGCGGCACTTTTAGTGGTATGGTATCACATATTTGAGGGCTATGCCTTTGCCGGAGGAACGCTTATTGAGAGTATCAACCATGGGTATCTGGCCGTAGATTTCTTTTTTATCCTCTCAGGGTTTGTTATCGGCTATGCCTACGACGACCGCTGGGGCAAGAGCCTTACGCTGAAAGATTTCTTTAAACGGCGTTTGATCCGTCTGCATCCGATGGTGGTTATGGGTGCGGTATTGGGTGCCATCACCTTCCTGATTCAGGGGAGTGTTCAATGGGATGGTACGCACATCGCTACTTCGATGGTGATGGTGGCTTTGCTGCTTACGATGTTCTTTATCCCTGCCATTCCCGGGGCCAACTATGAGGTTCGCGGTAATGGGGAGATGTTTCCCTTGAACGGACCGAGCTGGTCGCTGTTTTTTGAATACATCGGCAATATACTGTATGCCCTGTTTATCCGTAAATTGTCTACCAAAGCGTTGATAGGTCTCACTGTCCTTTTGGGGATTGCCCTCACCTGGTTTGCCACGTTCGACATCTCGGGTTACGGAAGTATCGGCGTGGGATGGACATTAGATAGTGTAAACTTTCTGGGAGGTGCTTTACGGATGCTTTTCCCTTTTACGATGGGTATGCTTCTTTCGCGCCATTTTAAACCTATCAAGGTAAGGGGTGCCTTCTGGATCTGTTCTGCCGTATTGCTGGTGCTGTTTGCGGTTCCTTATATTGAAGGGACATCTCCCATATCGTGGAACGGACTTTACGAAGCGTTCTGCATCATCGTTATCTTCCCGATCCTTGTATGGGTGGGTGCTTCAGGAAATACAACCGACAAACGGTCTACCCAGATCTGTAAATTCCTGGGAGATATCTCGTTTCCGCTATACATCGTTCATTATCCTTTTATGTATCTGTTTTACGCCTGGCTGATAAAGAACCAGCTGTTTACATTTGCTGAGACCTGGCAGGTTGCACTGGGTGTTTATTTCTGGAATATCTTTTTGGCCTATATCGTTCTGAAGGTTTACGACGAACCGGTACGAAAATGGTTGGCAGCCCGCTTTTTAAATAAGAAAAGCAAATAAAGAGCTTCTTGCATTCAATACCTCATCCCTTCCCAAAATGAACTGATCGTTTTATTTTGAGAAGGGATTCTTCTTTTATATGGCTTCTGCCTGAGAAAAGTTCATTATTTTTGTAGAAAGTATAAAATAATGATTCAATGAAAAATATTATTGCCAAGATAAAACAGGTACATCCCCTTTCTGATGAAGCTTTGAATGCGCTC
>NZ_JBFWMI010000109.1:0-10124 GCF_050251695.1 Macellibacteroides sp. | reverse complement strand
ATAAAACTCTTCTTCGAGACCTCTTTGATAAAACTAAATTTCAAAATGACAAAGAACGATTTGGACCAAATGGGCCAAGTTTATTTAATTTTTAATAACGTCCCATTTTTAATGGGACACTAGTGATTCAAAATTAAAAACTAAAATACATTTCGGTAAAATATAGAGGCAAAGCAGTAGCATATAATAAGATAATCCATTATATTCACAGCATAATCCATTTATAAGTGAGAACAATCACCGTAACTTTGTTTCACTTACTATGCTTTATTAAATAATATAAACATGAAAACACAAAAACTATTTTCTATCTTATTATTCCTGCTATTTATTTCTGTTCATACCTATGCTCAACCGCAACTAACTGAACCTATCCCTTCCCAGAAGCCCGGTAAATATCAGAAGAATCAGATCAAACGTAAATACGGTATGTTTATCCACTTTGGAATCAACACTTTTCATAATGAAGAATGGACCGATGGATCCAAACCGGCCGCATCTTACATGCCATCCCGCATTGATGCACGACAATGGATGGAAACCGCCAAAAAAGCAGGAATGAAGTACATCATCCTTGTTACCAAGCATCATGAAGGATTTTGCCTGTGGGACAGCAAATATACCGAATATGATGTGGCTAATTCAGGAAATCATACCAACGTTGTAGAAGAGGTAGCCAAAGAATGCAAACGCCAGGGAATAGAGCTGGGGCTTTATTATTCGCTGTGGGACAGAACACAAAATGCCGATGTAAAAGACCCTTCGAAAGACGAAGCCTATAACAAATACATGTTAGGCCAGATAAACGAACTGATAGACATGGTACAAAAGCATACCAAAATTGTTGAATTCTGGTTCGATGGCGGATGGGAAAAGAGTAACCAACGCTGGCCGATCCAGCAACTGTACAGTACAATCAAAGCCAAAGCACCTCAATGCCAAGTTGGAATAAACTGGAGTATCGGATTGCCCGATAATCCTGACTATCACCCTGTTCTTCCCGAAAATCAGAAAGAAGGTTTTCCAATCCGGTATTTCCCCAGCGACTTCCGGTTAGGCGATCCATACCTGCCTGCATCACCCGATCCCAAGCTGTTTACACACAATGGTAAAACCTATTACATGCCGTGGGAGTCTACTGTTTGCATCAGTGGCAAATGGTTTTACCACACCGAAGACACTACCTACAAAACGGTTGACGAACTTGCCGGTCTGTACGTGAAGGCAACCGCTCAGGAAAATATATTAATATTAAATACTCCCCCAAACAGAGACGGGCAACTAAGAGAAAGGGATGTTAAACTGTTGACCGACTTAGCTAAAAAACTAAATTTAAAATGAATATGAAATTCTATTTGTTTTTATTTACCTGTATCCTGATTTGCGGCTATGCATCTGCGCAAAACATCCGGCAAGTTGCCGGGATGGATCTTTCGGTTGCTTATCAGGAATACGGAGGTATAATGGCTGGAAAATCGGTTACCTGCGAAGCTGCCAGGGTAGCCGGTGTACCCTATACCAATGTGATAGGAACCCATGCCAAAAGTATTATCAAAATTGACACCCGCGGCAACGCAAGCCTGTTTACAGCTCAAATAGCCATAGCCGACAATAAAATAAACTATCAGGATACAAAATTGATCTCGTATCCATTGGTAGACGGCAAAAAGTTGTGGTATAACACAGATAAGAACAGCAAGATATTTGCCGGGCTCGAAGGACTGAACGGAAACGTAGAAAAGGGTTCCGTAGTATTTTCAATTACAGGTGATAGCAGGCAATTATACAAAAGTCCGCTTATCCGCCAAGGCGACACCCCCATTAAGGTACAGGTCAATCTTGCCGGAGTAAGGATTCTTGAGATGGTTGTTGAAGATGGTGGTGATGGGGCCAGCGGCGACCATGCACTTTGGATTGATCCGCAGATAACCTACAGTGAGATTGTACCGGTAACGGTATCAAGTAATTTTGCCGGCGAACTACCCGTTATGGATCCGCAGGTAAAGAGAAAGCTGGAACAGAAAATAGCACAGCTGCCTGTGGTGGAGCTACCCATGGAAAAGCCCGGGTTCGACTGGTTGGTCAACGCAGATAAATCGGAGACTAACATATACCGTACAGCCGACAATAAAAATATCATTATAGCCAACAGCATGGTTTCGAGGGTATTCAGAATTATGCCCAACCTGGCCACCATCGATATAATCAATAAAATGACCGGAGAGAATATGCTGAGGGCCGTAGGAACCGAAGGCACTATCCGTATCGATGGCAAAACTTGGAACATAGGTGGACTGGCGGGGCAGCCCGAAAGAGGATTCCTTAAACCCGAATGGCTGGATAAGCTAAGCACCATGCCCAACTCCTTTATGGTGGAAGATTTTGAGATCTCACCGCTGCAAGAATCCATCCCATGGGCAAGAAACAGGTGGGCTCTCAATAAACAGGCTCCATCGGGAAAGATGCTTACCTTTACCCTGCGGGGAACCAACGAACACAAAGACCTTATAATCAAACTAAATATTGTCGTGTATGATAAGATTCCGGTTATAAGGAAAGACTTTGAAATCGTAAACCAGTCTTCCCGCCCTATCAATATAGATCATTTTTGTCTGGAACAACTCGCCTTTGCCGAACCCGAATCGCCCGGAGGAGGTAATCCCGATAAATTCAGATTACCAAATATCCATGTGGAAAGCGATTATGCCTGTGGCGGCGAATTCATGGAAAGGGAAACAGATATTACAGAAAAATGGGTGTCCGATCCGCTGTACACCTCGCAGCGTAATTACCCGATGGCAACACCTTGCATCCTGGAGGTGTCTCCTCCCCTTGGTCCGGATTATACCGTACAACCCAACAAATCGTTCGGTTCCTTTAAAACCTACCTGATGCCTTTCGATAGCGACGACAGGGAGCGAAAAGGATTATTTAAACGTCGTTTTCATTATTCGGTAGCTCCGTGGGCAACCGAAAATCCTATATTCATGCATCTTACCTCGTCCGATCCCTCCGTTATCCGTACCGCCATCGACCAGTGTGCCGAGACAGGATACGAGATGGTGATTATAAGCTTCGGATCCGGACTCAATGCAGAAGACGTTTCAGAAGCCAATCTGGCCAAATACAAGGCGCTGGTAGATTATGGACGAAGCAAAAATATCGAACTGGGGTGCTACTCCTTATTGTCGAGCCGATGGATAAGCGACGAGGTGGATGTGATAAATCCTAAAACGGGCAAACGTGGAGGCATGCGCTTTGGCAGTGCTCCCTGTTTGTGCAGTGATTGGGGTTACGAATACTTCGATAAGATTAAAACATTCTTTCAAAAAACCGGAATGCGCTGTTTCGAGCACGACGGCTCGTACCCGGGCGATGTATGTGCCTCTACCACTCACACCCATCATAAGGGGCTGGAAGATTCGCAATGGAACCAGTTCCATAAAATTACTGACCTCTACAAATGGATGCGTGCAGAGGGTATCTACATGAATGTACCCGACTTCTACTTCCTGAACGGAACAAACAAAACAGGTATCGGATACCGCGAAGCCAACTGGTCGCTTCCGCGTGACAGACAGATTATCCACGCCCGCCAGCTTAATTACGACGGCACATGGGACCGTATGGCATCGGCATGCTGGAGCTTTGTTCCTTTGGTAGAATACCAGGGCGGCGGAGCCGAAGCCACGCTCGAACCCCTCAGTGAGCACCTATTTGAATACAAGACACACATGATACAAAACTACGGCGCCGGGGTACAGGCCTGCTATCGCGGTCCACGGTTATACGACACACCTCAAACCAAAGAAATGGTAACAGAGGTGATACGATGGTATAAAAAATACCGGAATATCCTAAACAGCGATATCATACATTTACGGCGTCCCGATGCCCGCGACTGGGACGGACTAATGCATGTAAATCCCAACTTAAAAGAGAAGGGCTTTGCCATGTTTTACAATCCAACCGATACCGTGATGGTACGAACCATACAGCTGCCCTTGTATTACAGCGGACTTACCCAAACAGCCCGTGTACGCGAGCAAGAGGGCAAACCGGTTACTTACAGGCTGGACAGAAACTATGCCATCGAGCTTAAAGTAACCATTCCTGCCAACGGATACACCTGGTATGTAATTGAACAGTAACAAATAAATTATACAGTATAACACCCTAAAGAATCATAGAATGAAGAAAAGAACAACGATGTTGCTTCTGGCAACTGCCGCTTTAACCCATGGCATATCGTGCTATGGATCAACGGCCGACTCGTCCGGTATTACCATGCCTGTGCGAAACACAATAAAAATAGAAGCCTCAGACAGCAAAGAAACCATCATCGAAAAGGCATCCCATGTAGTTCCAACAGCCAATCAGCTAAGTGCTCTGCACAACGAATTTATTGCCTTTATTCATTTTGGGCCCAATACCTTTACACGTATGGAATGGGGAAACGGGATGGAAGATCCCAAGGTATTTGATCTCAAGGAGCTGGATACCGACCAATGGTGCGAAGCCATTAAAGCAGCCGGCATGAAGATGGTGATACTTACCGTTAAGCACCACGACGGATTTGTGTTGTGGCAAAGCCGCTATACTACCCACGGCATAATGAGTTCCAACTTCCGTAACGGCAAAGGCGATGTGCTAAAAGACCTATCGGAATCGTGCCGTAAGTACGGACTGAAGCTGGGAGTTTACCTCTCGCCAGCCGATCTGTTTCAGATCGAGCATCCGCAGGGACTGTACGGCAACCTGAGTAAATATACCAAACGCACCATACCCCGGCAGGTAGAAGACAGACCGTTCAGTAATAAAACAACGTTTCAGTTTGAGGTGGACGACTATAACGAATACTTCCTGAATCAGTTGTTCGAGATTCTGACCGAATACGGTCCCATTCATGAAGTATGGTTCGACGGAGCCCACCCCAAAACCAAAGGCGGACAAACCTATAACTATCCGGCATGGAAAGAGCTGATTCATAAACTGGCACCCCAGGCCGTAATTTTTGGCCGCGAAGATGTACGCTGGTGCGGCAACGAATCCGGCAACACTCGCAAAACCGAGTGGAACGTTATACCGTATCAGGATAACCCCAATACGATGACTCAGTTCTCCGACCTTACCGACCGCGACCTTGGTAGCCGCGAACAACTGTACAAAGGTAAGTACCTGCACTACCAACAGGCAGAAACAAACACGTCCATTCGCGAAGGCTGGTTTTACCGCGACGATACCCATCAACGGGTGCGCAGTACAGACGATGTATTCGACATTTACGAACGGGCTGTAGGCGGAAATTCGACCTTCCTGCTTAACATTCCACCCAACCGCGAAGGCAAATTCTCAGCAGCCGATACTAAAGTGCTCAACGAAACCGGTCAGCGTATCCGCGATACCTACAACCTCAATTTACTGGCCAATGCCGGCGGTCCGCAACAGGTGCTTGACAACAATCCCAACACCTACCTGTTACTGGATAAGGACCCTAGGGAAATCGTACTAACCACCCCCACCCCTATAACCATCAACCGGTTCCTTATTCAGGAAGCCGTTGCCACCCATGGCGAGCGTGTAGAGCAACATACCCTGGAAGCATACATTGACGGTGGCTGGAAAGAAATTGCCCACGGAACCAACATCGGATACAAACGTATTTTACGTTTTCCACAGGTTACGACCAATAAACTACGGGTACGCTTCCCCCAGGTTCGCTTTACGCCGGCCATCTGTAATATATCCGCGCACTATTACGATACCCGTCCGCCTCAGGTAACATCGCACAGAGACTATCAGGGCATGGTAACCATCCAACCTGTACAACACGAATTTAACTGGAATGCCCATGGCGAGAACATTGCTTCAAACCTGAATGCAGGCTACAAGATTTATTACACAACAGACGGAACAGAACCAACGGATAAGTCGGCACAATACCAGGAACCTTTTAGAATGGACGCAGGTCAGCTTAAAGCCGTTGCCATACTAAACAACCTTACCGGCACGGTTCACTCAGAACGCTATGGCTTTATAAAAAAGGAGTGGAAGCTATTGCAGGTAAGCAGCGAAAGCGAAAAACATGCCGCAGTTTTGGCCTTCGACGAAAAGCCGGAAACCTATTGGTCGACCAAAGCCTCAGGCAAACACTATCTTGCAGTAGATTTAAGCCGTAACCAAACCATTACCGGCATTGCCTATACACCCCAGAAAGAAAATGCGGAAGGCATGATTTCCAAAGGAGTCGTTCAGGTAAGCAACGATGGGAAAACATGGAAAGAGGCCGGTCGTTTTACATTTGGCAACCTCATTAACGACCCCACCAAACGTTACTATTACCTGCCAGCATCCGTAAAAGCCCGCTACCTACGCATAGATGTATCCGAAATTGCAGCAGGAAAGAACGAGGCAAGCATCGCAGAGCTGGATATTTTTTAAAATTTCAAAGCTTAATTTGCAAGAGGGTGAATCAATAAAAGATGATTCATCCTCTTTTTATATTATTAAAATCAATTACTTTTAATCAGAAGTAATCAACTTTAAATTATTACATTTACGAAAGTATTCAATACTCAAACTTTATAGATTATGACTACAAAAAAGTATTCTAACGGTGAAATTACTGTTGTATGGAAACCAGAAAAATGTATTCATTCCGGTATTTGTGTACGTATGTTGCCAAAGGTATATAATCCGCAGGAACGACCGTGGATAAAGCCAGAAAACGCTACAACCGCAGAGTTGATAGATCAGATTAACAATTGCCCGTCCGGCGCCCTCTCCTTCATAAGGAACGAAACGCAGAATGAGTAATAATCACATATTTATCAAAACAACTTTTTAGGTTAGAGAGGCTCACTAATAACCAATATAAAATATCCAGGTATTGTTAGTGCCCCAAAAAAATCATAAAATTTAGCAGAAGTACAGATTATAAAATGAAAGGAGATAAAAGATGAACTATAAGAAAATTGCATTTGTAACGCATCCACAAGAGACCCATTGGGTAGGTGATGGATTTAAGGTACATAACTTCATCCCCGGCATACCGGGATTGGAGATGAAAGATATGGATCCGTTCATATTGCTCGACTATAATGCAAAGATGGAGGTTACACCCTCAGACACACCCCGAGGCGTGGGTGTACATCCACACCGTGGCTTCGAAACAGTAACCATAGCCTACAACGGCAAAGTTCAACACCACGATAGTGCCGGCAACGGAGGCATTATTGGCACAGGTGATGTACAGTGGATGACGGCTGCATCGGGCGTGCTTCATAAGGAGTATTACGAAAAAGAATGGTCACGACAAGGGGGTACATTCCAGATGGTACAGCTGTGGACCAACCTTCCGAAGGCTGATAAGATGTCGGCTCCCGGCTATCAGGCCATTCCAAACGAAACGATGGGCAGGTACATACTATCCGGCAACAGCGGATTTGTGGAGGTAATTGCAGGAAAGTACAACGATGTTGAGGGTCCGGCCCATACTCATTCGCCCATCAGCTTGATGAACGCGCGCCTTAATCTTGGAGGCAAGGCTACGTTTTCTTTCCCCGAAAACTACAATACAGCCTTACTTGTAGTACAGGGAAGTATATTAGCTAACGAAATAGATGTGCCGGAAAACAACTTCGTAAAATTTGAGAATAAAGGAGAAGTATTTACGGTTGAAGCCACAGAACCAGACACGGTTGTGCTAATAATGAGCGGGAAACCACTCCATGAGCCCATTGTAGCCTACGGGCCATTCGTTATGAATACTAAACAGGAGATTATGCAGGCATTCGACGATCTGAATCACGGAAAGTTTGGATATCTGAAAGATTAATCGGATTAATCTTCTGCTCTCATCCTTCGTACGGCCGTATTTACAAAGGTTTGAATTTACGGGAAACAAAAAGTCCGACACTCACGGGCCGGACTTTCTTATAATAAAAAAATGAAAAATTAAATTTAAACATATTTTGTTTGTCTAGATGCAAAGGTAGAACTTGAATCTCTCTTTTGCAACCTATTACACAATGTTGTAAAACACATAATTAAAAAGTCCGACTCTCCCGAGCCAGACCTTATTTCTTCATCTAAATAGCGTTCTCTAACTTATGTTCGTATAAAATAAAAACAAGATTTGGATTTCATACTTGCTGCTCAAAAAAAGCTGAATAGCAAGTGTTTATTTACAAATCTAAGTATTAAACATATTGATTACAAAAAAGGTTCATCTTTATTATAAATAACAACACCCTACAGTTGTCATTATACATCTCCAATAGTGATTTACATAAAATATTTTTCAAATAGCAATCATTATTTATTGTTTATCAATAAATATTTACTATGTTTGCATCAAAATATAAATCGTGGAATCATTATGAAAACAATTTCAACCGTATTTCTTCAGGCTGTAGTCGTGCTGATCGGCATACTGGCACTTGTTATTTTGATTCGGGTTCCGTTAACTGAGGGAAGAGCTACAAACTTAGACTTGTTCAGCATTTACAGTGACCCATTTATCTTGTATGGATATGCCGCATCCATCGCTTTCTTTGTTGCGCTGTATAAGGCGTTCCGGTTACTTGGATATATCGGACAGAATAAAATCTTCTCGCCGGAATCCGTAAAGGCTTTAAAGGGCATAAAGTTTTGTGCTATCATACTCGGTACTTTAATTGTGGCTGCCGGAGTTTATATAAAGATATTTCACAGCAAAGAAGACGATCCTGCAGGCTTTCTTGCCATTTGTATTGTAACGACCTTTGTTTCGATCGTTGTTGCAACTGCTACGGCAATATTTGAAAAACTCTTGCAAAATGCCATTGATATGAAATCCGAAAATGACTTAACCATTTAAGTCATGTCATTTTTTGCGAATCTTTACATGAACGACGTTAAAAAAAGAATATAACTTTAAACAACATGTCAAAAACAAATAACTTCGTATTTTGGGGCTTATATATTGTGGCCTGGCTCATATTTGTGGGCTTAAGCATTGAAGCTGGAGGCTTGATAGTAAATTTCTTTTTCAGTCTCTATAAGCCTGAATTTGTCCAAAATCTTTATGAAAAGCTGGACTTATCTGAAATATATAACAGCAGTAGATTGGCTTTTTTCGGCATCTACAGTTTTATTCTAACCATTTCGATTTTAAAAGCTTTCCTATTCTACATAGTAATCAGACTAATGCAGAAAATGGATTTATCAAAACCGTTCAGCACTTTTGTTGCGACACAAATTAAACTAATTAGCTATTTCACTCTTTCAATTGGGCTGCTAAGTTCCATTGCCAGTCAGTTTGCCAGATATTTAATGCATCATGGTTTTGTAACCGACAACTTAAACCGATTCTGGACTGACGGTCAGGCATTTATTTTAATGGGAGCTGTAATCTATATTATAGCGACTATTTTTAAAAAAGGAGTAGATATTCAAGACGAAAACGATTTAACCGTATAAGCCATGCCAATTATAGTAAACTTAGATGTGATAATGGCAAAGCGGAAAATTTCGCTGAATGAACTTTCAGAAAGAGTCGATCTTACATTATCAAACCTCTCTATCCTAAAGACAGGCAAGGCAAAAGCAATTCGTTTCAGCACCTTAGAAGCAATTTGCAAAGCACTGGACTGCCAACCGGGCGATATTTTGGAGTACGTAAACGACGAAAAATAATATATGATTCGTTTAGATCTGTAGTTCGTAATACGTGCCACCTGGACAGGCATATTATGACACTCCAGGTCTTTTGTTTTGCTACGATGCATCATTGTGGCAGGGGTGCTTTGACTTATATTCATCCGGTGCTCAAGTGATAATTTTAGTGACATACGCATCTATTATTTATGTGTTAATTAAATCTTTTCGTTACGTAACAATGCAAAGATAGCCTTTAACACTGACTGCCTGCACGAAACAGACACTTATGTCCGGATAGTGCAGTTTATGGGAGAATATGTCCGAAATCAGCAAAAAAGATACTTTTATTTCCGAAATATCTCCTCAATAATTTGCCAATATAAATAATTATACGTATATTTGATTATGATAATCGCAATCAAAATACGGATGAAAAACACAGAAGAAATTCCTGTCAAGAGTTACTCGTTGTCTGAACTCAG
>NZ_JBFWMI010000108.1:0-10775 GCF_050251695.1 Macellibacteroides sp. | reverse complement strand
GTTGTGATGCTTAATAATTTTGTACTGGTTCTATTTGGTGTATCTTTTACAAACATGACCGTACACTACTGGTTAGTAGGTATTTTTCTCATTTTAGCAGTCATTCATAGCATTGAAAGACTGCTTAAACGGTAAAACATCATTCAAACCATCCTTCAACCAACTCTTGGTTTTTATCTTTCCACATCTTTGCTCCTTCAGCTTCAGATACTGTGTCGTTTGCAAGATATCCCATCAAATCGCTCATCTGTTCGTTAGTAAGCTTAAATTTCCTGAAGAATCCGGCGGCTAAGGGATCTTTCTCTGCAAAGCCTTTGGTAGCAACAATATCAATACGCTCGGCATCGCCAAATATTCCTTTAGGGTCTTTTAAAAATTTCAGATCAAAACGTGAGAACATCCAATGCGGCGTCCAGCCTGTTACAACAATCCACGTCTTATCTTCTACCGATTTTTTAAGCAAGGCAGTCATCGCAGGTCCGCTTGAAGATTGAAGTTTCATATCCAGCTGATAAGCATCAATTACCTTTTCCGTAGCCGACATAATTCCGGCTCCGGCATCGATTCCCACAATATTCCCATCAAATTTTTCTTTAACATCCTTCAGTTCATCCAAACTATCAACTGTTACATATGAAGGCACCACCAGCCCTATGCGGGCATTAGAGAAGGCCTCTCCTAACACTTCCAGTTTATCCCCATACTGATTCATGTAATCTGCGTGAGTAACGGGCATCCAGGCATCCATAAACACATCAGCCTTTCCTGTTGCTACAGAAGCAAAAATGGGAGCTACATCCGCATTCTTCAAAGAAACTTCGTATCCTTTCTCTTCCAAAGCAACTTTAGCCAAATGAGTCATTGCTATACCCTCAGCCCAATTTGCATAGGCGATGGATATCTTTTTCCCATTCTTATTTCCTCCGCCAGAGCAACCGGCAGCTAACATTAACAAACCAAGAATAACGCTTAGCGCTACAACAATCAAAAAACGTTTCATACACATATATTTTAAATTAAATTCTATCATTTATTCTTTGCCAACCCTTGAGTGATCCGATCCAGCACAATAGCAAGAATCACTACGGCGATTCCTCCTTCAAAGCCTAATCCTATCTTCATCTGAGTTATTCCTTTGAGCACAACTTCACCAAGTCCTCCCGCAGAAATCATTGCAGCAATCACAACCATGGAGAGCGACATCATAATTGTCTGATTCACACCTGTCATAATGGTGGGTAATGCCAACGGCAATTGAACCTTCAATAACAACTGCGACGGAGAAGCACCATAAGATCGGGCTGCCTCCACAATATCTTTCGGGACCTGACGAACTCCCAGATCTGTGAGGCGCACAACGGGAGGCATAGCAAAAATAATAGTTGCAAATGCTCCCGGCACCGGACCGAGACCAAAAAAGAGAACTGCCGGAATCAGATAAACAAAGGCAGGCATTGTTTGCATTAAATCCAAAACAGGTCGCATCACTTTTGAAATTTTAGGATTACGAGCCGTAAGAATACCCAATGGCACACCTAAGATTAAAGCAATTGAGGTAGACGACAAAACCAAGGCCAAGGTTTGCATTGTTTCCGTCCAGAACCCCATCCCATAAATCAGGAACAGTCCCAAAAAAGTAAGAATTGCAGTACCTTTTCCAGCTTTAAACCAGGCCAATACGGTAAAAAGAATAATAAAAAGATAAAAAGGTATCCAAAGTAAAGCCTGGTTAAAAACATCAATACCTCCACCAATCCCCGAATTTACAGCATCAAAGAACGGAGCAAAATTTTCCGTAAGCCATTGGATGGCTATCTCTATATATTTTCCTATCTGAATCATAAATCAATTGCATTTTGAATAATCTGATTAATCTCTTTTTGATCTTTCCCTGTCATTTCAATAATAATAGACGAAGGCGATACCACACCCAACAATTTGTTGGAATCACTTACCACAGGAATAACTTGTTTAATCTTTGGCAATAAGGTCAGCATATCCTCAACCGTTGTTGACTCCAGCACCGAAGGCACTTCACTCGTCACCACCGAATCAATCTCTTTAATTCCCTGTTTTCTCAAATTCACTACATCTTTTAAAGACACCTCGCCCAGAAACTGACCATCAGTACCCACAACCGGTAAAACAAATAAATTCTTTTCTCGCATTTTACGGATAATAGCCTCCGGCCCCTCTTTTTTAAGGCGGGCCACCACAGGTTTCGTTTTCATAATGGAAGATGCGGTAATGATACGTCCCCTGCCTACATTCTCTACAAAACGTTCTACATAATCGTTTGCCGGTTCTGTAAGAATTTCTTCAGGAGTTCCCACCTGAACCACTTCCCCATCTTTCATAATTGCAATTCGGTCGCCCAATTTGATAGCCTCATGCAAATCATGGGTGATAAATACAATGGTCTTTTGCATGGATGCTTGTAGTTGGAGTAATTCATCCTGCATCTGTTCCCTAATAAGAGGATCCAGTGCCGAAAAAGCCTCATCCATCAATAACACTGATGCATCGTTTGCTAAAGCCCTGGCCAAACCAACGCGCTGTTGCATTCCTCCGGACAATTCGTTTACCCGTTGATTCTCGTACCCCTTCAGTCCTACCAGTCCAACAGTACGTAATGCTTTTTTCTCACGTTCTACTTTAGGTACACCTTGCAACTCCAGCCCAAAGGCTATATTACTTAATACAGTACGATGCGGCAACAAACCAAAATGCTGAAAAACCATCGCCAACTCCGTACGACGCAGTTGTTGTAACTCCTTATCGGATTTTCTGGTAATATTTTCGCCATTTATGTAAACCTCTCCTAGAGTGGGTTCATTCAACCGATTGATACATCGTAGCAATGTAGATTTTCCACTACCGGATAATCCCATAACAACAAATACTTCTCCCTCTCTGATCTCCAGGTTTGCATTACGTACGGCTACCGTACATCCGGTTGACTTTAAAATCTCCGATTTATTCTTTCCTTCCATTATCAGCTTACGAGCTTTTGATTTATCGTGACCAAAAATGATGGAAAGATTTTTTATTTCTATTTTATTATTCATTGTAATCTTTATTAAAAGTAATACCCCAGGTTTATATTTGCTCTTCCGTGCCACGAGTTGCTATCGCCTCCATAGGCAAACGCATTCGTCCATTCCGGTCCTAGCCAAGCATGATTTTTTCCCAAAGCATAATCAACATAGGCATATACACCACCTGCAGTAATCATGCATCCTGCTACATTTTGAAAACTGTCCTTAAATTGTTTTACTCTCTTGTCCATCCAACCAAAATCGTTGTAGAACTTTAAGCTCGAAATAGGTCCCAGATCGACAGGAAGCGTATAGGCGAGGCCGGCTGTATATAAATTTGCTTTTGCAGCAACTGAATAGGGAGCCCCGTAAGCGGTCATCGTCACCACATCTCTTGAATCACCTTCCTTGTTTTCCGGATTCTTATCGTACGAAGCCAACTGTAGTTTCAGATCCCAACGTTTTATATTTAATTCATAGTGAATTGCGAAAGCATTGTGATTTCCGTTACGGCCGGTCTCAATATTATATAAACCACCTACCATTGCAGACACCCCCAATCGATGCTTGAGATATTGATCTCCAAAGGAAAAGTAAAGCTGACCGTTCAACTGATTATTTTCCTTGTTGCTTCCTGCTACATCATATGCATACCGGCTATCTGATACAGGAGAAGCAGATCCAAAATCCAACTCCTCCGCATTCTTAAAGAAGGCAAGCGAGTACTCCCATTTAGTATCTTTATGAGTATATTTGATCCCCATATCAGAGTCATCTTCCAATCCGACATAGTAATTAATCTGAAAAAAATAACTATGCGAATTATAGGGAGTTATACCAAAAGGAACGCGGGTTAATCCAATTTGAATCTCGTCTTGTGGTGTAAATGCATATCCTAACCATCCGGATTTCAGCATACCACCTCCCGAACTCTTCGAATAGAAGCGGTATTCTGCATCAAGTATAATCTTTTTATAAGCTGCATCCACATCAATTCTGAAAACATCAAACCCAAAATCACCGCCTCTGTCCTTACTCCCCTCCTTCCAATCGGAATAGTTGTAGTTAAAACGCAAAGCTCCTCCCACAGTTACTTTGGGAATTTCTTGTTCTGATTGTGCATTTACAGCAATTGAAGTTGCTAAAAGAAATAATAATACTAGCTCTTTATATCTCATAAAGTAGTTGTTTTAGGCCGGACGAAGCCATACGAATTCCATACTGAACAATCAAAGTTCAGCTTCCGGCAGATTAATAAAATGTGATAAAAGCAGGTACTGAGATAAAGCGAAAAAAAGGCTTATGAAGTATCAAGAAATTAGATTCGGAACAAACCAAAAATGCAATTCTTACTAACAAAAAAACCTGCTTTTTATTATGATAATGCAAATATAAGGAAAAAAGTCGAGACAACCAAAAACCTAACTAATATTTATTCAGACACTTACATTATTTCACGGCGTAATGTCTGTTTATCTGTAATAAAAATCTGTCTCTTTTCTTGTCGGATCAACCCCTCTTCCATCAGTTCGTAAAGCACTTTGGCAAGAGCCGGACGGGTAACCCCGAAATAGTCGGCCAACTCCTGTTGAGTCTCTTTCATAACAAAAGATGAAGTACCGTTTTTAGCCTGATCAAGCAGGTAAAAGATAAGTCGGCTTCGAATCGTTTTACACGCTAGCAAATGCAATTTATCTGTCAGACATTTCATGCATTCGGCATTCAATAACAGAAACTTTTTGAGAAAGGATTCGTATTGCAGCAGAGCAGTTAATACAGAATCACGGCTAATTAATACTATTTCCGCATCTTCCAGCACCGTAACTGTTACAGGAAAACGATTGTTCTCAGCAAAAAGAAAAGCAGGAGCCAAAGGGCGATGAGCATATATCGTCTCAATCCGAAGCACGGCACCGGAACCATCAACCATTTCTGTTTTAACTTTTCCTTTCATCAAAAGATATAAATGCTTACACAAATCGCCCGAACGCGCTACAAGCTCTCCTTTTTCAAGAAAAGAAACCGTATAATCCAGCCCGGACAGAAAAACTTCACGCTTTTCTGGAGGTATGGAGTCAAAAAGGGGGATTGTAAAAAGTTCGTTTAAATCCATAAGATCAGAATATAAGGTAACAAATCACTCTGTAAGTACTGTCTACTCGGTCAAATATAGATTATTTTTTTCACTCAAACAACAGATTCTTTGACTTTTGTAATATTTATTACAAATTAATTGATTAACAAGTTGCACCTTTGCACCAAGTGTAACCTCAACTAAAGAGAATGACGTATGAAGATAGCCACTCTCATCAATCAGATTCTCCCAAACAGACGATGGAAATTAACCGCCATAATAATGTTGGGTGTTCTTTTCGGATTAGGATTCTACACAGTGTATGCTTCAAGAGCAGCCAGCTATCTGTCTGACGAACCGGCCACCTGTGTTAACTGCCACATCATGGCACCTTTTTATGCCACATGGAACCACAGCTCGCATGGAAGAAATGCCACATGCAACGATTGTCATGTTCCCCAGGACAATGTATTCCGCAAATACTACTTTAAAGGCAAGGACGGAATGCGTCATGCTTCCATTTTTGCCATCAGAGGAGAGGCTCAGGTAATTCAGGCAATAGATGAAAGTGCCAATGTTATTATGGAAAACTGCATTCGTTGTCATACTCAACTTAACACCGAATTGGTAAAAACCGGGCGTATGAATTATGAAATGGTTAAAGCCGGCGAAGGTAAAGCCTGCTGGGACTGTCACCGGGATATTCCTCACGGAGGAACCAACAGCTTATCATCCACACCCAATGCTCTTGTACCCTATCCTAAATCGGATACTCCGGACTGGCTGAAGAAAATACTTAATGATAAAAAATAAAACCTGATAATACTTTCACAATTATGGAAAAGAAAATTAAAGCATGGCAAGGCTGGCTCCTGTTTGCAGGAAGCATGATCGTAGTATTTGTATTGGGTATGCTGGCTGCATCCATCAATGAACGACGAGCCGAGATAGTAACTATTTTCAATAACAAGAAAACCGAAATAAAAGGTATTGAATCGAGAAATGAACTGTTTGCCGACAACTATCCCAGGGAGTACAACACCTGGCTACAAACAGCCGATACAAGCTTTCAAAGTGAGTTTAACGGAAATCAGATGGTAGATGTGCTTGCCCAGCGTCCCGACATGGTAATTCTATGGGCTGGCTATGCCTTTGCAAAGGACTACTCCACTCCTCGTGGCCATATGCATGCAGTAGAAGATATTATACATACCCTTCGTACCGGAGCACCGGTATCTGATACTGACGGTCCGCAACCTGCAACCTGCTGGACTTGCAAGAGTCCGGATGTTCCCCGGATGATGCAATCTCTGGGCGTGGAGAATTTTTATAAAACCAAATGGGGTGCCCTGGGTAGTGAAATCGTAAATCCGATCGGATGTGCCGATTGCCATGAGCCTGAGAATATGAATCTGCAGATAAGCAGACCCGGACTAATTGAAGCATTCGAAAGACAAGGCAAGGATATCAAAAAGGCCTCGTTACAGGAGATGCGTTCGTTGGTATGTGCACAATGCCACGTTGAATATTTTTTCAAAGGCGACGGCAAATACCTTACTTTTCCATGGGATAAAGGGATGACTGTAGAAACGATGGAAGCATACTACGATGAAAGCGATTATGCCGATTACACACACGCGCTTAGTAAAGCTCCGATGCTTAAAGCGCAGCATCCTGATTATGAATTATCCCAAATGGGCATCCATGCTCAGCGTGGGGTGGCGTGTGCCGACTGTCATATGCCGTATATGAGTGAAGGGGGCGTTAAGTTCAGCGATCATCATATTCAAAGTCCGTTGGCGATGATCGACCGCACCTGTCAGGTTTGTCACCGGGAATCTGAAGAAACATTGCGTAACAACGTATACGATCGTCAGCGCAAAGCAAACGAAATACGAAACCGACTGGAGACTGAATTAGCTACCGCTCACATAGAAGCCAAATTTGCATGGGAAAAGGGAGCGAGTGAAACGCAAATGAAACCCGTCATGAAAGCCCTGCGTGCCGCACAATGGCGTTGGGACTTTGCAGTAGCCTCTCACGGAGGGTCTTTCCATGCTCCGCAGGAATTCCAACGCATTCTTGGTCACGGTTTAGATAACGCAATGCAAGCCCGTCTATCCACAGCAAAAGTCCTGGCCTCGTTAGGATTTAGCGGCGATGTACCCATGCCAGACATATCCACGAAAGAGAAAGCACAAGCTTACATTGGATTGGATATGGCTACTGAGAGAAAACAAAAAGATGAATTCATGAAAACCATCGTACCCGAATGGCTTAAGAAAGCCAAAGCAAATAACCGACTTATTGTAAAAAATTAATCTATGTGGAAACAACCTTGGGGATACGCTGAAGGTGCTGTAATTTGTTCCGGACTGTTCATAACCGGTACAGCCCTTCAGTTTACTACCGGTCCCGTTAATGCAAACCTGTTTCAATATCCAATCAATCTATTGTTTGGAATATTTTATATGGTTTGTATGATCGTATTGCATTTGAACAAAAAGAAAAGCGCCGCTATCCGATGGCTTTCGGGTATGGAAGCCAGCATTACATCTATTGTAGCGTTTCTGGTCATGGTGCTCATTATGGGAGTTACCGCCCAGACTCCACAAGGAGCTTCAGTTGAAGAAAAGGATTTTCTCACGAATTTAGGATTCAGACAGCTAACAAACTCTTGGTCGTTTGTACTCATATTTCTTTATATGCTCACGGTGTTGCTGCTTACTACCCTGCGTAAAACCCTAAAATACAAGACAGGAAATATCGGTTTTTTGTTAAACCATGCCGGTTTATCCATAGCCTTATGGGGTGCGATCCTGGGTAGCGGCGATCTGCAAAGATTACATATGGTTACTCAAACGGGTACTCCGGAGTGGCGGGCTACCGATAGCAAAGGCAATATTACCGAACTTCCGCTGGCTATTCAGCTGGAGAAATTCTCCATCGAAGAATATCCTCCCAAAGTGATGGTTATAGATAATACGACAGGCATGACACTTCCAAGCGGCAATCCATCCATGCTCGCCATGGAGAATGATTCACTTCAGGGAAGGTTGATGGACTGGCAACTTTCAGGGACACAATATTTACCTATGGCTGCCTGGGTTCAGGGAAAGTATGTGCCCTTCCAGAACGAAGGAGCTACAACTGCGGTCTACGTAAAGGCAAAACAGATAAAAACAGGTATTGTAAAAGAAGGATGGATCAGCTACGGAAGCTTTATGTTTCCACATCAGGCTCTTGAATTAGATAATCAGCACAGTCTGGTAATGCCACCCCTGGAACCTAAACGATATGTTTCGGAAGTCACCATCTTCACTGAAGATGGGAAAAGCATTCCTGCCACGATCGAAGTAAATAAACCGATCAAGGTGAACGGATGGAAAATATATCAATTAAGCTACAACGAAACTATGGGTAAGTGGAGCAGGACAAGTACTTTCGAACTGGTGCGCGATCCGTGGTTGCCGGTTGTTTATACAGGGATAACAATGATGCTGCTCGGGGCGGTCTATCTGTTTGCTTTTGCTAAAATTGGGAAAAAGAATATATGAGTTGGGATGATTTTGTCTGGTTTGTGATTGCCTCCTCCCTGTGCTGGATTGCCGGGGCTGTTGCTGCATTGATGCAAAAAGGTTGGAAGTTGCCTGTGTTGCTTACCTGCGGAGGTATTCTCCTTTTCTTTCTTTTTATTTTGGGAATGTGGATATCCCTGGAGCGTCCGCCATTACGTACGATGGGAGAAACCCGTTTATGGTATTCCTTCTTCCTGCCAGTTGTGGGGGTAATCACCTTTGTGAGATGGAGGTATCGCTGGATACTTTCTTTTAGTACCCTGATGGCTATTGTTTTCTGCTTTATAAATCTACTTAAACCGGAGATACATAACAAAACTCTTATGCCGGCACTACAAAGCCCCTGGTTTGCACCACACGTTATTGTCTATATGTTTGCCTACGCTGTACTGGGAGCAGCCTTTGTTGTAGCTGTTTATCTGCTTTGGAAACAGAAAACAGTAGACTCTACTTCGATGGAAATGTGTGATAATCTGGTGTACGTTGGCGAAGCTTTTCTTACCATCGGGATGTTGTTTGGAGCAATCTGGGCCAAGGAAGCATGGGGACATTATTGGAGCTGGGATCCTAAAGAGACATGGGCTGCCGCTACCTGGTTGGGATACCTTATCTACATACATTACCGAAGTCACCATGCCTCGCGAAATACACCGGCACTGATAATACTTATTTTTGCCTTTTTACTGCTTCAAATGTGTTGGTTTGGCATTAATTACCTGCCTGCAGCGCAAGGAAACAGCATTCATGTATATAACATGTGAAACCATTAAACGACGCACAAAATGAAAACACCGGTTAAACTCTTTGTTGTATGTGCTCTGTTAGTTACAGGCACAGCTTTGCATGCACAGGAAGAATTCAGCATCAGTACACAGATACGCCCGCGGGCTGAATACCGGAACGGGACCTTATTCCCCCGTGATGCCGGAGACGGTGCCGTTTTTTTTGTCAACACCCGGGCTCGCCTTTCCATGGAATATAAGCGGAGCGACCTAATCATGAAGCTTTCCGGCCAGCATGTTGGCGTATGGGGGCAAGACCCGCAAATTGATAAAGAGGGACGGTTCATGCTAAACGAAGCCTGGTTGCAGCTACCTTTCGGCAACGGATTTTTCGTTAAAGCGGGTAGGCAACAGCTTTCTTACGACGACGACCGTATCTTAGGCACATTAGACTGGAACACTTCAGGCAGATGGCACGATGCCCTTAAAGTAGTATACGAAAACAAAATCCGTTCTGCGCACCTGCTTCTCGCCTATAATCAGAAAATAGAACCATACGCCGGAATGGACTATAGTTATACCGACGCTCAACCCTATAAAACCATGCAGGGTCTTTGGTACAAGGAACAAATTGGCAAAAAGTTCAATATATCGGCCCTGGTCCTTAATCTGGGGCTGGTACCGGGTAGCGCAAGCTCTTCGCCTGTAGATGTTAAATATATGCAGACGATGGGCACCAATCTTAATTTTGTAACATCCGACTGGAACCTTTACGGCACATTTTATTTTCAGACCGGGAAAAATGCACAAAAACAAAAGGTTGAAGCCTGGATGTGGGCTTTTAAAACCGACTACAAACTCAACGATACATGGAAACTTACCGTGGGCAGCGACTGGCTTAGCGGCGACAACCACCCAGCCGAGGGGACTTACAAAGCATTCAATCCGCTTTACGGAACTCATCACAAATTTTACGGGGCAATGGATTATTACTATGCATCCGGATTTCTTTCCGGTATGGCTCCGGGACTATGGGACAACCAGCTGGGAGTTTCATTCAAAGCCTCTAAAGATGTGGTGCTTCAGGCAAACTATCACCTATTTTCGTCAACAACAGACCCTAAAGACAGATGGCTTACCAGCGATCTGGGCAAAAGTCTGGGCAGCGAACTTGATTTAACCATCGATTGGCAAATACGTAAAGATGTAAAATTATCGGGAGGATACTCGGTTTATTTCGGAACAGCTACCATGGAGATGTATAAAGGAGGCAGTCAGGATTCATGGCAGGACTGGGGATGGGTATCTCTGAATGTAAACCCCAGGGTATTCATATCCAAATGGTAAAAACAGTAAAAAGCAC
>NZ_JBFWMI010000107.1:0-10806 GCF_050251695.1 Macellibacteroides sp. | reverse complement strand
ACGAATACATCCGCCGCATGGCTTTGTCAGCATCTGTACCATCATTATCTCTATACGATGGATAAAAAATACCTGGCTGAAGTGTATCCGGTATTGCGGGGAGCCTCTCTGTTCTTTGTGGATATGCTGGTTGAAGATCCACGGAATGGGTATCTGGTCACGGCTCCTACCACCTCTCCCGAGAATAATTTCAGGATGAGCAATGGAAGTGTTGTAGCTGTTTCGGCCGGCTCCACGATGGACAATCAGTTGATACGTGAACTTTTTGGAAATACGATGGAGGCTGCTGAGATCTTGGGATTGGATAGCGTATTTGTTCAGGAGCTGGCTGCTAAAAGAGATAAGCTTATGCCTACAACGATAGGGAAAGACGGACGAATCATGGAGTGGTTGAATGAATACGAAGAGGCGGAGGTAACACATCGCCATGTATCACATCTGTATGGATTGCATCCCGGAAATGAAATTTCCGTTTCTCAAACGCCGGAACTGGCCAAGGCCGCCCGTGCCACCCTTGAAAAGAGAGGTGATGCAAGTACGGGATGGTCTATGGCATGGAAAGTAAACTTCTGGGCTCGATTGCACGACGGTGACAGAGCTCATAAACTGTTGTCGGATTTACTCAGGCCTTGCCTGAAGTCGACAGACGAGCCTGAGTATTCAGGCTTTGGAAGCGGAACCTATCCGAACCTCTTCTGTGCGCATCCTCCGTTCCAGATTGATGGAAATTTTGGTGGAACTGCCGGAATTGCAGAAATGCTGATTCAAAGTCAGACGGGTATTATCGAATTGTTGCCAGCCTTACCTTCTGTATGGAAAAACGGTAGTTTCAGAGGCTTGAAAGTTCGGGGAGGAGCAGAGATGGATGTACACTGGACAAACAACCGGGTGGATAATGCAACCCTGAGGGCAGATGTAAACAATACATTTAAAATTAAGATACCTGCGCATGCGCCAAAACTAAGTGTTAAGATAAACGGCGAATCTAAATCGTTGCCGGTTAGCGATGGTATATTGTCTCTTACAATGAGCAAAGGTGATATTGCAGATTTCATCTTTTAAGTTTACGTATCTCCAGAATAAACTTTGATAAGATTATAAATAAGAGAGTCCCGGTTAATCGATAACCGGGACTCTCTATTTATAAGTTGTTCTGTTTGGACCTTGATCAGGCGTTATCGTCTGTCAGATTCAGACTCTGATCTACTTTTCCCAAATGCTTCATCACCTTGGCATCCAAATAGAATATAAGTTCTTCCGCTATGTTTGTACAATGATCTCCGTAACGCTCGAGCTTGCGAATCACACCCGATACAAAAATACCTGACAATGCACTTCCCGGATGAGTCTCAATAAAATCGGCAATCAATGAAGCCGAAGCGTGATTTATCTCATCAACCACGGCGTCTTTCGCAAATACTCCGGATGCAATGGAGGAATCCTCTTTTTCGAAGGCCTCTTTTGTGAGAGACATCATTTCCAACACAGCCTTGAGCATCTCTTCAATACGTGTTTTCTTAATAAGCTCCGGATCGATAGGCTCACCGTCCGGTAAATTTCCGGCAAAGCGGGCGATACTTTCGGCAAAGTCGCCGAGACGTTCCAGATTGGTATTGATCTTGTACATGGCCAATACAAAGCGAAGGTCGATGGCTACCGGAGCATACAGAGCAATAATATCTTCGCAATCACTGTCTATCTTAAGCTCAAAAGCATTTACCCTTCGTTCCCTGTTCATCACTTTAAAGGCCAGTTCCTTGTCGCCAGTCAGCAATGCTTCCCCTGCATTATACAATTGCTGGTGTACCAATGCCCACATTTGGCTTATGCTTGCCTTTAATCCATTTATTTCCTCTTCTATTACTTTCATGATGCGTTTGTTTATGGGATAATCCTTACTTTGAAATGAATGCCAAAAAGATCAACCGAAGCGTCCCGTGATATAATTCTGAGTCGACTCCTTCTCCGGATTTGTAAATATCTTTCGCGTATCGCCAAACTCAATCAACTCACCCAGATAGAAGTAGCCGGTTTTGTCACTAACGCGTGCGGCTTGTTGCATATTGTGTGTAACGATTACAATCGTATATTCTTTTTTCAATTCATGGATAAGATCTTCAATCTTACCTGTTGAAATCGGGTCAAGGGCAGATGCCGGTTCGTCCATAAGCAATATGGATGGCGAGATGGCCAGTGCACGGGCAATACATAAACGTTGTTGTTGACCGCCGGACAGTTCGAAGGCGCTTTTCTTTAACTTGTCTTTCACTTCATTCCACAAAGCTGCTTGCTGAAGGGTTTTCAGAACTGTTTCTTCAATGTAGTTCTCATCGCTAATACCATTAACCCGTAAACCATAAGCTACATTTTCGTAGATACTTTTGGGAAATGGATTTGGCTTTTGAAATACCATGCCAACGTTTTTTCTCAGTTGATCTACCTTTTCTCCCTTAGCATATATGTCTCGGCCATCAATTTGGATAGTCCCTTCCAGACGTGTTCCGGAAATTAAATCATTCATCCGGTTAAACAACCGGAGAAAGGTTGATTTACCACATCCCGACGGACCGATAAATGCTGTTGAGGTATTCGATTCAATTTTCATCGAGATGTTTTTCAACGCGTGAAAGTCACCGTAGTAGAAATTTACATTTTGAGTATCAATCTTGATCATATTCTTTGTGGACATTAGTTCATTTTAACTTTCTTTGCGAAATAAGAACGGAGTGCATTGGCTAGTAGATTTACAATCAGCACAATGGCAATCAATACCAGGGCGGTGCCATAAGCCATCCCCCTGGATGCCTCTACATCGGTTCCGCTGGTCGAAATAACATACAAGTGATAAGGCAATGCCATACACTGATCGAAAATACTTCCCGGAAGCTGTGGCAGGAAATAGGCAGCAACCGTGAAAAGAATCGGGGCAGTCTCTCCCGAAACACGGCCGACAGACAAAATCAGACCGGTGATGATATTGGGAAAAGCCATAGGCAGTATTACCTTGCGGATGGTCTGCAGTTTGGTAGCACCTAATGCTAGAGAGCCGTGACGGAATGAATCGTCAATACTTTTCAACGCTTCTTCGGTGGTACGTATTACCAACGGTAGAGACAATAGTGCAAGGGTAAGTGATCCGGCAATGATTGAGTCGCCAAATCCCAAAGTATTTACAAATAGTGCCATCCCGAATAAACCAAATACAACAGAGGGTACACCGCTGAGGTTGTTGGTCATGATTCGTATGAATTTGGTTATTTTACCGTTTGTTGCATATTCATTCATGAAGATCCCACTCATTACTCCAATGGGGAAACTGATCAGACTGCTTCCCAATACCAGATATAATGTTCCCACGATGGCGGGATAGATACCTCCGGAAGTCATACCTTCCTCGGGTGATTTGGTTAGGAAATCCCAACTAATCACACTGGCACCTTTAATGATGATAAAGCCGAGTATGACAAACAGAATGAGAACAACCAAATAGCTAAGTGAGGTAAAGAATCCGAAAGCAATTTTTTGCGACCATCGTTTCCTGTTATTCACATTGCCCAATTTTTCTATAGGAGTCATATGTAATTATATTTTTTTCTTGGATGAGATATATTCAACAGCGATACTGAGCACCAGTGTAATCATGAACAGTACGGCACCAAGCAGGAACAGCGATTCATAGTGGGCACCACCTGCCGGAGCTTCTCCGAGTTCTGCAGCAATGGTTGCAGGAATGGTTCGTACAGGTTCAAAGAATGAAGTCGGGATAATGGCTGCATTTCCTGTAACCATCAATACCGCCATTGTTTCACCGATGGCACGCCCGATTCCCAGTACAACCGCAGATGTGATTCCGGAACTGGAATAGGGGATTATTACTTTATAGATTGTCTGCCATTGGGTGGCTCCGAGCGCCAGACTCGCCTCCTTCATGGCGCGGGGAGTGGTGCGCATTGCGTCTTCAGCAACTGTGATGATCGTAGGCAAGGCCATGATGGCAAGTACAACGCTACCGGCAAAAGCCGTTTCGCCAACAGGGAGGTTAAACCCTTTCTGTATCAACGGAACGATAACAACCAACCCGAAGAATCCGTAAACAACGGATGGAATCCCTGCTAAAAGCTCAATTACAGGTTTGAGGAATTGGCGTGTCTTGAAATTGGCTATTTCGGCAAGGTATATGGCAACGGCCACACCGAACGGTAAGGATAGGATGATTGCTCCGAAGCTAACCAACAGAGTTCCCAATAACAATGGAATCAGTCCGAATATGGGAGATGGTGTTGCAGTGGGATACCACTGGGTGCCACCAAAAAATTCTCCCGGTCGGATCGGGTCCTTTGAAATTACAGTTCCCTTGAAATCTTTGGCAAGATACATTTCGGGGAAGAATGCAACAATTCCTTTTTCCTTTTGAACGAGCTCGTTGATCTTGTCGGGCACAAATTCAAACTCGGCCCCAAGTTCTTCTTCTGTGTAGAAGTTCGTAAGGTCTGAAAAACGAAAAACCAGAATTTCCTCGTCGTTGCCTCCAAGTTCACTCCAGTTTGTAATTTCCGAATCAAATACCTGTTTTGTTTTTTCCGGCGAAAGATGTTTAACAGGATTACTGCTGTTTACGGCTAGTACATAACCTTCTTCTACAGCGGGACTGTTAAATAGACCGGAAGCCTCTTTGAAAAGGAAAACGATAATCAGAAGGATGGCGAGGCTGGTTACGCTCCCGCTTATCAGTAATCCTCCTTCAACTATTTTTTCAAAAAACTTTTTCACGTTGATCGATTTATTTCTGATGCAAAGTAAGAAAATGAGTATTAAGATGGGGTTAAATAGGTTTGAAGGAAATATTACATATATATTACAAATATATTACAGGTTTCTGTAAAGTAACAAGGAGCTGTACGATTCGTACAACTCCTTGTTAATAAAAATGTAATATGTGTTACTTTGCGTATTTGCTCCAGTCAACATTGTGCATGTCGCCACTGGCTGCCAGCTCTTCGTGGAAAGCAAAACTGCATTTCAAATTCTGAGGTGTATGTCCTTTGATACCCATATTCATATATTCTGTAAGCAAAGGTCTGTAATCCGGATGAACACAATTGTTGATAATTGCTTCGGCACGTTGAACCGGAGATTTACCTCTTAAATCGGCTACACCGTACTCTGTGATAATAACCTTTACAGAGTGCTCATTATGGTCAACGTGAGATACCATGGGAACAAATGCACTGATCTTACCATCTTTAGCTGTAGAAGGTGTGGTGAAGATTGACAGGTAAGCAGAACGTGTAAAGTCACCCGAACCACCGATACCGTTCATCATTTTAGTTCCCGATACGTGGGTTGAGTTGATATTACCGAAAATATCAGCTTCCAGCGCGGTGTTGATCGTAATCAAACCTAAACGACGGGCTACTTCCGGGTTGTTCGAGATTTCCTGCGGACGAAGTAATATCTTATCCTTGAAGAAGTCCAAATTTGCATAGATTTCGCGGATCACATCGTTACTTACAGACAATGAACATCCACTGGCAAACTTAACACGACCTTCTTTCATCAAAGAAATAACCGCATCCTGAATTACCTCCGTATACACATTGAAGGCAGGGATTTCCTTATTTTCACCAATAGCAGCAAGTACTGCGTTGGCAACATTACCTACCCCACTTTGCATCGGTAGGAATCCTTCCGGAATGCGACCGGCTTTCAGTTCGCCAGCAAGGAACATAGCCACGTTGTTACCAATAGCCTTTGTAACGTCGTCCAGCGGAGCAAATGCACCACCTTCGTTTGCATTTTCAGTTTCAACCACGCCAACGATCTTAGATGGATCAACCTTTACATAAGGCAATCCAATCCGGTCTGAAGGAGAATAAACGGGTATTTCGCGACGATAAGGAGGATCCAGAGGCTCGTAGATGTCGTGCATCCCTCTGATAGCCTTCGGATGTTTATGGTTAAGTTCCACGATTATTTTATCGGCCAAACGACAGATAGTAGGTGTGATACCTACTCCGCAAGTAGGAACAATCTCTCCGTCTTCAGTTACATCGGCAGCTTCAATAACAGCTACATTTATTTTTCCAAGAAAACCATAACGCAGACTTTGCGCCAGTTCCGATAAATGCATATCATAGTACTGAGCCTTGTGTGCATTAAGTGCAGAACGTAAATCTTTGTTAGATTGATACGGCGTTCTGAATTTGATGGCATTTGCACGGGCAAGTTCGCCGTCTAGTCTGTCTCCGGTAGAAGCTCCGGTAAACATTCCGATCTGAAATGGGTTGCCTTTGGCATGCTCTTCAGCTGCTCTTTTTGCAATAGCCTCCGGAACCGATTTAGGACATCCGGCTGGCGTAAATCCACTGAAACCAACGTTGTCGTCGTTATTCACGAACGCAGCAGCTTCTTCAGCAGTAATGAATTTTAATGACATGGTATAGTAATTTTATTATAAATGTTGACTTCTGGAAAAAACGACGCAAAGTTATTAAAAACCGCTGATTTTCAATATTTGCGGTTAAATATTTCAGAATAAATAACAGCCTTCTTCAAATCATCTGTATCAGTAAATGTAATACCTTGCATTACAGTGTTTTCATCATCCGGTTCTAGTTGAAGTGCCGGAGTCGATTTAATTGCAGATGGGTGCTGACTTTCCGTATTCAGAAACGGGGTGCTTGCATGAGGTTGTTTCTCTTTACTTTTGATTGCAGGTCTGGTTGCTGGTTGTGGAGTTGGCATAGTTTTGGCTTTCGGTTTCTCTTCCTGCATCTCTTCCAGCATTTCCCAGAAACTCTTTTGTGCAGGTTTCTGTGTTCCGGGCTCTATTTCACTGTCCGGCCTGCCAAGAACTTCTGTCTGACGTTTTTTCTTCTTGCCCGAACCGAACAATCCACTGACTGCTGCAACGATTAAAAAAACAATGTAAAGCCAATCTCCAAGGTTATCCATAACTTTTGATTATTTTTGCACCTCAAATGTAGGAAGAAAAAATGAATTATCATAAAGAACAAAAAAATAAGGGTAACTTCCCAGCCACCCTTATCTAGTAATTAACCAAAACCTTAACTATGAAAAAATTTACGTTTTTCATAGGCAAAAATACGCTGATGGTTTTTGTTGACAAAATATTTTGAATCATTTTTTATTGAGAACAATTTGTTTTATATATTTTTAATATTTATCGAATGAGTAATGAAACGAAAGGCGTGGACTTAAAATCTGCTGCCCAGAACGTAGAACGTAAGCTGTTTATTGAAACCTATGGCTGTCAGATGAATGTGGCAGACAGTGAGGTTGTTGCATCCATCATGGAGATGGATGGTTATGCTGTGACCAACAAAATTGAAGAGGCGGATGCCATCTTCGTAAATACCTGCTCTGTGCGCGATAATGCCGAACAGAAGGTGTTAGGGAGGTTGCAGTATTTTCAGTCGTTAAAGCGGAAAAAGAGAACGCTCATTATCGGAGTGCTCGGTTGTATGGCTGAAAGGGTAAAAGAGGAGTTGATCAGCAATCACGGGGTGGATTTGGTGGTTGGTCCCGATTCGTACATGGATCTTCCGAATTTGGTTGGAGCCGTGGAGCATGGAGAGAAAGCAATTAACGTAGAACTTTCTACTCAGGAAACGTATAAAGATGTAATTCCGTTGAAAATAGGCGGAATAAATATCTCCGGATTTATTTCCATTATGCGCGGTTGTAATAATTTCTGCACCTATTGCATTGTTCCCTATACACGTGGAAGGGAGAGAAGCCGCGATGTGGAAAGCATACTGAATGAGGTGCGGGATATGCGCGATAAAGGTTTCCGCGAGGTTACTCTGTTAGGGCAGAACGTTAATTCGTATCTTTTCAAAAAAGGGGATGAGAGCATAACCTTCCCGATGCTATTGGAGCGGGTGGCTTTGGAAGCTCCGGATATGCGGATCCGTTTCACTACATCACATCCAAAAGACATGAGCGACGATACGCTGACCGTAATAGCGAAGTATCCAAACCTGTGCAGACACATTCATTTGCCGGCTCAATCAGGAAGCTCAAGAATCTTAAAAATCATGAACCGGAAATATACCCGCGAATGGTATATGGACCGGATTGCAGCAATCCGTCGTATTTTACCTGACTGTGCGATTTCGACCGATCTTTTCTGTGGTTTCCACTCCGAAACCCAGGATGAATATGAAGAGACCCTTTCATTGATGCGGGAGGTTGGATACGACTCTGCATTCATGTTTAAATATTCCGAACGTCCGGGTACATTTGCAGCAAAAAATCTGGAAGACAATATTCCGGAAGACGAAAAGGTACGTCGACTTCAAGGGATGATCGATCTGCAAAACAAGCTGTCTGAAGAGAGCAACCTGAGAGATGTCGGTAAAGTATTTGAGGTATTGGTTGAGGGCTTTTCCAAACGTTCGCGCGAGCAATTATTCGGTAGGACAAGTCAGAATAAGGTCGTTATATTTGATAAGCAGAATTTTAAAGTTGGCCAATTTGTAAAAGTACGTGTAACCGGAGCCTCTTCGGCCACTCTGTTTGGTCAACCGATAGAAGCATAAGCAATCTTTCTCATTGAACGGAAGGTTAAATAAATGTAAAAGAGCTGCGTAATTCGTAAATTATGTGTTCTTTTGCAACGAATTTGGGGGGTGTGTTCGCCGGACACACCTTCCAAATTTATTTAACTCTAATTAGGAATAATCAGATGACTGAAAATAAGAAATTTACAACTGTCTCTTTCTTTAATTCTCGCCTTACATCCGTAATTAGCATTGCGTTGGTTCTCTTTTTATTAGGTCTTATCCTTTTGATGGGACTGATGGGTGATACACTTTCGAGGTTTGTAAAGGAAAATATAACTTTTTCTGTAGTGCTGAAAGATGATATGAGTGAGGGTGAAGTAAAGCGGATGCAGAAAAAGCTGGAAGCAGAACCATTCATAAAATCTATTGAATATATCTCCAAAGATCAGGCATCCAAAGAACTGGAAGAGGAACTGGGTGAACGCCCCGAAACATTTTTAGGTTTTAATCCGTTGCAAGCTTCACTGGAGGTGAAGTTGCATTCGGAATATGCTAATCCGGACAGTCTGCAACTTATCGAAAAGCAATTCAAGAAATATACAAATGTATCTGAACTATTATATCGCAAAGATATGATGGAGGTTGTGAATGATAATTTAAAACGGATCGGAATTATTCTGCTGTCGCTTGCGGCAGTTCTTATGATTATCTCCTTTGTGCTAATCAGTAACACCATCCGTTTGCTTATCTATTCGAAGCGCTTCCTCATTCACACGATGAAACTTGTAGGGGCTACGCATGGTTTTATCCGTAAACCCTTTATGATATATAATATGGTAAGCGGAATTTATGCTTCTATATTGGCCATGTTACTATTGATGGGGGCCCTTTACTACCTGCAGTCTGAGCTTGCCGGATTTATAGATCTGATAAATACGGATGCTCTGTTGATGGTTTTCGCGGCTGTGCTTGTGCTTGGTATTCTGTTATCGGTCGTAGCAACCTTCTTTGCGGTAAACAAATACCTGAGAATGGGTGTTGATAAATTATATTACATTTAAATAAGAGGTAGAATAAGATGGCTAAAAGAGATTTTGCTTTCGGAAAAGAAAATTTTATACTTATAGCAGTTGCTATTGCTTTTATCGTGATAGGATTCGTATTGATGGGAGGTGGAGCTTCTGAAGATGGCGTATCCTTTAATCCTGAAATATTCAGTACACGCAGAATAGTTGTAGCTCCGGTTATAACCGTGATCGGATTTGTAGCGATGATATATGCAATAGTTCATAAACCCAAAAATAACGAGCAGGAATAAGGATGAATAGTATAGAGGCAATCATTATTGCCATTGTTGAAGGGTTAACAGAGTTTCTTCCCGTTTCTTCTACCGGACATATGATTATTACACAAAATATGTTGGGTGTAGAAAGTACCGATTTTGTAAAGGCTTTTACTGTCATCATCCAGTTCGGTGCCATTCTTTCTGTAGTTTGTCTGTATTGGAATCGTTTTTTCAGGCTTAATCCATGTAAGATATTCGATGCCGAAGCAGTGAAGGGAATTACCGGAGTCGCCAAATGGAAGACATACGGAAAGCGTTTCCTGTATAAATTTGATTTCTACTGGAAATTATTGGTTGCTTTTTTGCCTGCAGCCGTAATAGGATTCCTTTTCAGCGATGCCATCGATTCTATGTTGGAAAATGTATGGGTGGTAGCCGTCATGCTTGTGATAGGGGGTGTTTTCATGCTCTTTGTTGATAAACTCTTTAACAGGGTGTCTTCTGATGAACTAACTGAAAAGAAGGCTCTTTATATTGGTTTTTTTCAATGTATTGCTATGATTCCGGGTGTTTCTCGTTCCATGGCCACTATCGTGGGAGGTATGTCGCAGAAGCTGTCTCGTAAAACGGCAGCCGAGTTTTCCTTCTTTTTGGCAGTGCCCACCATGTTTGCCGCCACAGCTTACAAACTACTAAAACTCATACTTGAACCCGGAGGTTTGGCTATTTTGAACGAAAACGCAGGGATATTGGTTATAGGTAATGTAGTTGCGTTTGTGGTTGCTTTACTGGCAATTAAGTTCTTTATAGGTTTTGTAACCAAGTATGGATTCAAGGCATTTGGGTATTATCGTATTATCGTGGGTGGAATCATTCTGGTTATGTTATGGATGGGGTATAATTTAGAAATAGTTTAATGGATTTTATAGAGGGAGAGATACTTTATTTTAATAAACCTTTACGTTGGACGTCGTTCGACCTGGTAAATAAGTT
>NZ_JBFWMI010000106.1:4289-10874 GCF_050251695.1 Macellibacteroides sp. | reverse complement strand
ACATCCTTCAGGATATAACCGTTGCCCGAGGCAGGGATGCCGTCGTTGTCGTTAAAGGAGGTCATATAGGTAGCTGCTCCGGCTTTGGCTGCCGCCTCGAAAGAGGGCAGGTACACATTGCGAAGCAACCGTTCCGGAATATGGGTGGAGTTATAGTCGCGGCCACCTTCTGCTGCCCCGTAGCCCACAAAGTGCTTCGGACAAGCGGCGATGGAGGAGGGATTGTTCAAAGAATCTCCCTGGAATCCCTTCACCATGGCGGCACCCAATACCGAAGTTAGGTAGGTGTCTTCACCCAGACTCTCCGCAATGCGGCCCCAGCGAGGGTCGCGGGAGATATCCACCATCGGTGCGAAAGTCCACCGCACCCCTACCGAAGAGGCTTCGATGGCGGCGATGCGCGCTCCCTTCTCGATCAGATCCGGATTGAACGAAGCCGCCTGTCCCAGCGGAATAGGGAAAATCGTCTTGAATCCATGGATCACATCACGGCCCACAATCAGCGGAATGCCCAGGCGCGACTGCTCCACTGCCGTACGTTGGTAGGCATTGATGGTCTGCGGATCTGCCACATTGAGGATCGAACCCACTTCACCCTTCTTGATCAGCTCGGCAATTGCTTTAGGATCATCCCAGGGGCTGATCTGATTCATCTGGCCGATCTTCTCTTCCAGCGTCATCTGGGAAAGCAAGGCCTCCACCCTCTTCTCCACATCGTTGCTTTTTACCGAAGTGGAGCTTTGGCATGAAACCAATATGGCCGATGATATGGCAATCAGTACGTTCAATTTCATACTTGCTCGTTTCATCTGTACATTCTTTATTTTAATTCTTTATTACTTTGTCCGAATGACTGCTTACACCGTTGGTTGCTGTAAACACATACAATCCTTTGGCCCATCCGGAACAATCAATGATGGTATCTTCCATGCAATTGGTCAGCTTTTCAATGAGTCTGCCCTGTAAATCGGTTACGCTTACAGTATATTTCCTCGAATTGTCCGACGACACCACTACCCTGTCCCGTGCCAGCGTAGGCGTAATGGTGAAGGGCGAATCGGCCTGCGCGTCAAGAGCAGGACGGTCGGTTTTGACCGATTGATAGACACGTACGTAATCAATTTCGTAGGTAGCGGGACAAACATTCTCGTCTATGCCCATCAGTCCCCCCCAGTTTCCTCCGATAGCCAGATTCAGCTTCAGGTAAAAAGGAGCATCGAAAGGCCAGGTGTTTTTATCACCCAACTTATCGTTGGCAAAGGTGAAATAGGGAATCCCATCTACATAGCCTGTTATCTTATCTTCCGTCCACTCCAGTCCGTACACGTGAAATTCCGTTTCGGCATTGGCAATGTTTTTAGTCGCCGTTTTTTCCGTATGCGCCACGTGATTGTAACTTTGGGTATGTACGGACGACTGGGTGACATTTGGCCTGTATCCCACATATTCCATGATATCGATCTCTCCGTCCAACGGCCATGCAGTAAAATTCTGAGGCATCATCCAGAAGGCAGCCCACGAACCTCGTTTGCCCGGCACTTTGGCTTTCATTTCGAAGTATCCGTACTTCCAGTTTTCTTTTGTATTCATCCGGATGGAAACGTAATCCATACTGAAATAACGCTTCTTAAGCGCTCTGATCTTCAGCGTTCCATCCGAAATAAGGGCCAACGTGTCTTCCCGTGCCACACCGGCCACATAATACTGCAGCTCATTGTTACCCCATCCGCTTCCGCCGGTTTCGTACCACCACTTGTTGGTGTCTGGCAACGAAGGTGTGGAAGCCGAAAACTCGTCGGACCAAACCAACGAGTAGCCCTCGGGGGTCTGCGCCCGACCAAGCAGGCAGCAGCACCCCAGAAGGATAATCTGTACTAAAACACTTCTATAACACATTATTTACTTTTTAAAACGAAAGTCATCAAAGAAGAAAATACCCGGACCTGCATGTCCTTCGGCTCCGAACTGAATTACAATCTTATCGTAATCCTGGCGGGTGCTTACGCCGCTGAAATCGAAGGTAAGTTCAATCCATTTGTCGGTTTCCAGATCGGCTTTCACAATTTCGGTCTGCGTCTGCCATGCGTTACCGCCCTTGCTTGAATCCTGTAGCTTAACTGCAACCTGACGTTTCAGCTTAGCATTGGTAATCCAGTCGCCCGCAACAGGGAAGTCGGTTACATAGTCGTTGTAAGAAGGCAGGTAAACCTTGATGGAAACCTTGTTCTGTTCGGTAAGGTCAAACTTATATCCGCTAGCGGTAAAGAAGATATTGGAATAGAAAGCATCCGATTTCTCGTAAAGGAATACTTTTCCCGAACGATTTATACCCAGAGGAGCCGGATTTGAATAATAAGGATCGAATAAAGAGCCCATATCCTCTTGTCCGAATACAACTTTAGGAACAGACGATTCGAAGTCGTCGGCCAGAGGAATTGCCTTCAAAGGAATAACAACCACCGGTTTGATATTCTTTTCCTTAGGAATCAAACGATACCACCATCCGTTTCCGTTCTCGGTCGTACTTGCACATTTAAGGTACATCTCGTCTGCCGTAAGTTTCAAGATCTCGTAAGTAGAGGTTCCGGCATAATGTCCGAAGAAAGCACCGTCACTCAAGGTGATTGTCTTACCAGCTTCATTCAATGCAAAGGTATAGGCAGGCTTTGGAGCATAGGTTACGTCGAAATCGCCCGCACCCGGAACAACCGAAGTTGAAAAACCTAAAGCAGCCAGAGCGGCACGACCGTTTTCGTTGGTATATACTTTACCGTTGTTTTTCCATTCCAACTTTACTCCCACCTGCGTGAAGGTAAACTCCTGGGTATACAAAGAGCTCTCTGTCTTGCCTTCGGCCGGACAGCTCCACCAGCTCGGACCACTGTCGGCAACCGGACCTACCCCGAAGTGACCGTCGTGGTATTGGTCAAATACCCATGTCTTACCATTCAGGTTGGCTGCACCACCCGTAAGGGCATTGTACATCGGTGTGTCAAGCAATGACATGTCGTCGTTAGCCACATTGATCGTTTTAGAGATACTTACCGAACCTCCTGTTGTATAGAGCGTCATTACGATTGTATAATCGCCCTTGAACGGGAAGCTTGCCTGGGCAGTTTCTCCTTTGGCTTTTGTTCCATTACCCAAATCCCAGGTGGCGACACCTTTGATTTTGGATGTATTCTTGAAATCAATCACATTGGCTTTAGACGCCGTCGGGGTCACATCAAAATCCAACTGGTCGGCTGTTGGCTTCGCGCCCAATGAATAATCCGAACTATCCTGAGGCTCGCACGCAATCATCAATAAGATGGACAAGAATGCGAATACCCCTAATTTTATGTTATTTTTCATATGATATGCTTATTAGATTTCTTAAAATTAATAACCGGTATTCTGCTTAAGCAAGAATTCGCCGTCTGTTTTCTCAATTTCAGATTGAGGAATAGGAAGGTACTTGCAATAGTCTTTCCATGTTCTGTTGGAAGAATACGCCGGAAGGTTCTCGCTCAGAATTGAAGTATCTCCCCAACGAACCAAATCCCAGAAACGAAATCCCTCGCCTAAGAATTCGCGGCGACGCTCAAGCTTAACATTTGCGGCTGTTGCCGGAATGGAAGGAAGGCCGGCACGGAAGCGGATCTGGTCCAAACATTCCTGTGCAGTGATGCCACTGGGTGCAACACCCTGGATAGCCATCAGGTCGGCAGCATTCAGCAATACCTCGGCATAGCGGAAAATACGGAAATTATTTTCAAAGTTAAGATCGATGTCTCCGGGAGGAGGGTTATATCCTTTACGGGCAGCATATTTAGCCATAAAGTAACCGGTGTTCTGGAAGCGTACGGTATAGGTTCCGTCTTCAAAATGGTTGATTGAACCTTCTCTGCGTTCGTCGCCTTCCTCAAACATATTCCATGCAGCAGCACGAACAGGACCAAATCCCCATCCTCCGATAAAAGTATCAGATCCGCTCAATCCGTTGGGAGATATAAAGGCAGGAAGATTCGTTCCGTAACCCTGCCAGCTGGCGCCCCATGTCTTTCCTTCGGGAAGCTGGTTCGATTCAAAGATGGATTCGTCGCAGAATTCACCCTCTTTCACCCAGATACTGGCAAAGTCATCCATCAGACGGTATTTACCGCTGCTGATAATCTCATTCATATCACTCAAAACCTGAGCATATCTGGTCTGATCCTTCTGGTACATAACCACACGGGCTCTCAACATCATGGCAGCCGCTTTGTTAACGCGACCATCGTTTACAGCCGTGGTACGCATCGGAAGCTTGTCGCCTTCAATGGCAAAGTCTACATCCTCTAAAATTTCCTTGTATATTTCGTCGGCTGTATACTGTTTAGCCATATACGGAGCAGGCAGATCTTGTTCAAAATAGGGAATATTACCCCAGAATTTCCACAACCAATGTACATAGTAGGCACGTAAGAAATGAGCCTCTGCCTTGTATTGGTTCAGTTTGGCTTCGGGAACATCCACCGCATTTTCGCATGCCAGGATTACATTATTACAACGGCTTAATCCGTTGTAATAAATTTGCCACAAACCCATGGGCAACTCTGTTGATGTTGCATCCAACTGCGACAAGCGGTATAGTTGTCCCTGGTCGCCGGCATCGCCGCCTCCCTTGAAGATATCATCCGAACGAAGGTCGGACAACAACGGGATACTGTTGTAATTGCCGTTGGCGTAGCTGTCGAAAAGCAGTATCTGGTAACAAGCTCCCAGGTTGGAAAGAATGGCTCCCTCCGTGGCTGCACCACCCGCCTCCTGCGATTCGGTAGGGTGATTGGTAAGGAAATCGTCGCCGCAGGAACTGAATCCGATTACGGCCGCTAGTAACAAAATGAATTTATACTTTTTCATATACATACTTTTTTAAGATTAGAAAGTAAGGTTTGCACCTACTGAAATTGTTCTCGACTGAGGATAGATCCCTTTGTCTACTCCGATATTAAAGTAATCTCCCGCTGCAATTTCCGGATCAAATCCATCATATGAGGTGAATGTGAAGAGGTTTTCGGCTGTTACAAACAAGCGTAAACGTTGTAATGAAGCCTTTTCAAGCAAAGAGGATGGTAACGAATATCCCAACTGAATGGTTTTAAGACGTACATAGGAACCATCTTTGATGTATAAGTCGGACGAACGCCAGTTACGGTTGGGGTTCACAGCCGTCATACGCGGAATCTTATTGGATGTTCCTTCACCGATCCAGCGGTCCAGCATCCAGGACGGACGGTTCATGGCCTGGATATCTCCACGTTGTGAGAAATCGAAGACATCATTACCGGCTGTTCCCTGGAAGAACAGATTCAAATCGAATCCTTTCCAATCGGCACCCAGGCTCAGACCGAAGGTCCAATCGGGCATTCCCTTACCAATCTTAGTCTTATCGGCATCTGTAATCTTACCATCAGGCGTGTTGGATTTCTCGCCGGCTATATCCAGGAAGATAACATCTCCGGGCTGTGCCTTTTCACCATATTTGCTGTTGTACTCGTCGGCTTCTTGCTGACTCTGCAGGATACCGCCGGTTTGATAACCATAGAAGTAGGGATATACCTCACCGTTTCTACCTTTTACATAACTTCCCACACCCGATGCACCGGCATCGGCATAGATGGCTTCACCCGATGCATTACCCAGTTTAATGAGCTTATTGTTGAGGTAAGATGCATTGGCTCCTACGTTGAACGAGAAATCGTTGATCTTAAGTTTGTATGTTGATTCAAATTCGAGACCCCAGTTCTGCATATCACCTGCATTGGCGATGGGAGCACCTTTTCCAACATAGGCAGGAATCGGTTGATCCATCAACATACCGTTGGTTTTTTTCTTGAAATAGTCGAATCCGAAAGTCAGCGAATTATTAAAGAAACGAGATTCAAAACCTAAATCCAGCTGCTCAGACTCTTCCCATTTAACATTCGGATTGGCAATTTTAGAGGGACTGCTACCATATTGCATCTTTGCATTATCGCCCGAACCAAAGTAGTAATTCTGTCCACCATCCATCAAGCTGGTATAACGGAACTGTCCGATACGCTCGTTACCGTTCTTACCCCAGCTGGCACGAAGTTTCAGGTTGCTGAACCAATCGGGACGGCTATCCATAAATGCTTCGTTTGTAACATTCCAGCCTAAAGATACTGAAGGGAAAACAGCCCATTTATGATTGGGTCCGAAATTGGACGAACCATCACGACGTACTGTAGCCTGAATCATATAACGTTCGTCGAAGTTGTAGTCGATACGACCGAAATAAGATGCCAGCGTCTGGTTGGAGAATCCTCCTGTTCCACCTGCCACGCGCTCTTCATCACGATCTGCAATGGCCGAATTGATGTTAGCCTTGTCGGGATTGGTTTCCAGCAAGTCGTAATCGTCACCATACAATTCACGCAAGGTGTATTCCTTGGCCGACTGACCCAACAAAACGGTCAGGTTGTGCTTGTCGTCGAATGTTTTGGTATAGGTAAGTGTATTTTCAACCTGCCAGGTAAAACCACGGTGCATGTTTGAGAATACAGAGCTCTGGGTGATATTCTTACCCTGCGTAGCCAG
>NZ_JBFWMI010000106.1:0-4189 GCF_050251695.1 Macellibacteroides sp. | reverse complement strand
GCGTCGTAATTAAATGTTTCATCCTGCCAATCTGTACCTTTTCCTGCTGATGCGATTTGTTCGGGCAGGTATTTAGGCGCATTGCCATCATTTACCGCCACTTCATTCATCAGCGTCATGTACTCGGTTGCATTCAGAACAGATCTTTTCTTCCATGGATTCTGCAATCCATAGGTAAAGTCGTACGTAATATTTGTCTTTCCGGATACACCCGACTTGGTGGTTACCAGAATAACCCCGTTGGCTGCACGTGCACCGTAAATGGCTGCCGATGCAGCATCCTTCAATATTTCCACAGACTGGATATCTGTAGGATTCAGGTAGTTGATACCACCGTCAACCGGCATACCATCCACAATGTAAAGAGGTTCACTGTTGTTTACCGTACCTACACCACGGATACGCACCTTCGAATCGGCTCCCGGCTGACCCGAGCTTTGGGTGATCTGCACACCGGATACCTTTCCTTTCAAGGCATCTTCAATGCGAGAAGGGGTTGTATTATTCAAATCTTCGGCGGTCACACGGCTGATTGCTGCCGTAACCACACTCTTCTTCTGCACACCATAACCAACTACAACCACCTCATCAAGGGTTTCTGTATCTTCCTGAAGGGTGATATTCATAAGTTTGGATCCATCGGCTGCAACCTCTAAAGGTTTATAACCGATATATGTTATGGAAAGCATACTTTTTGCCGGAACGGCAAAGGAGAACTGACCATCCAGGTCAGTGATCGTACCTATAGAGGTACCTTTAACTACTACATTTACTCCTGGAAGCGGTAAATTATCCCCTCCCGACACCACTACTCCTTTAATCTGTATATCTTGGGCGAACACAGAAAAGGCAGTGCACCATAGAAACACAATGACTAATAAATTTCTCATAAATTATTAAATTAAGATTGACTGTTGAAACAGTGCAAACATAAGTTAATAAGAAATGATAAATTTAAAAATGTCCTACACGCGAATACGGCAAAGCACTAAAATTAATACGACAACAATTCGATTCAAAAAGTTAACCGACTGTTATTCAATTGAGTTCAAATACTCAAGTAAATTTATTTCACGTTCAAGACCAATTCGTTTGCGTAATCTGTATCGCATGGCTTCTACTCCTCTTACGGATATATTTAGAAGCGGAGCCATTTCTTTAGATGATAAATCCATCTTAAGGAAGGCACACATCTTACGTTCGCTGAGAGTAAGATCGGGATGTCTTTCGCTCAGTTTGGTCATAAAATTATTATGAACCAGGTCGAATTGCTCCTCGAACCGTTTAAGCAGATCGTCGGACTGCATATTGGAATCGATCCGGCTGTTAACGTTGACAAGCATACGTTTCACCTTTACAAAAGGTTCTCCCCGCATCTCCTCCATCACCTTGAAAAGATCTTCCTTTATGTCGGTCAGAATCTCATTCTTCCTTACAAAGTTTATGGTAAGATTGGCCATCTCCTGACTCTTATGCTTCAACTCGTATTGGAGTTTCTCGTTGTTCAGGCGCATGATCTCGTTTTCCTGAAGGGTGGTCGTCTTAATAAACTGCTCTTCTTTCAGACGCATGGCTTTTTCTTTTTCGGCCAGTTCGAAAAGCTTCTTACGGCGGATTCGCCATTCATCCAAACGGTATACAAAATAGGCAATAACAACCAAAAACATAAAATACACAAAATAGGCCCACATGGAACGATACCACGGAGGTAGAATAACAAAGGAAAAGGAGGTCTGCGATACCGAACCATCCGAATCGATGGACTCAAGTTCGAAGGTATAACTGCCTTCCCTTAAATTACTGAACTCCTTTGATTCGGAGGCCGAAGGCTCAGACCATGAGCCATTAGGGCTCAGTCTGTAGCGGTACATCACACTTTTCTCCCTGTCGAAAGCATGAAGCGTATATTCAAAGCGAAGGGAGTTGTTCCTATATTCAATTTCCGGAACAGCCTCCATTCCCATAAAATTGGCGCTGTAAAGGAGGATATCCTTGGGGAAAGAGGTGTAAACCTTTTTAATAAACAGTTCGTTGTTATCCTCTTTCGGTTTGTTGTACGTCAGATCCAGCAGAGAAAAGCCATATTCATTGGGAATGATCACCGTCGAATCGTTTATCAGCTGAAAGGTTTCATAGTAGCGGATAAAATCCATCTGCTTGTGGTTAATAGGGAACATCATCGATGAAAGCACCCTTCCCTCTTTGTTGAACTTAAGCACCCCGATGCCGTTGCGATCCAACCCGATGACCAAATCGCCGTATTGCTTCAATATCGAATGAGGAAAAGACTGGGGAATAGCAGAACTGAGTTCCATTTTATCTTTTCCGGCATTGTAAGTGTATAGCCCCGAATCGGTTGAGAAATAGAGAGTCTTCCCCAGCTTGCTGATATAAAGATTGCGGGTGGACTTCAATCCATCCCTCAGGGTATAAAACCGGCTCCGGGTCACCTTACAGGCAACCGTATCAATCTCAATACGCAGGGGGCCTTCAGAAGTATTACGGATCCAGGCTACTTCGGGCGACTCAAACTCAAAGTTCTTAAACCAGTCGTTCACCCCCTCCAGTTTTGCTTTAACACGCCACTTATCAGCAACTTTTTCCAATACATACATCCCTTCATATCCTCCTGCCCACAACTTGGCCGGATTACCCGGCGACTTTGTACAGGTCCACATCCCCCTTAACCCGGGAACGGATTCAATGGTTTTACCATCCAGAATGTAGAGGCCCTTGTCATGCATGCAAAATAGTTTTCCGTCTATCTCCTTTAAGTCCCAGACCTGTCCGCTCAACTGAGGGATAAACTCTATCTCGGCCGATAATTCTCCAAAACGGACAGGCCAGGAGGTACGGTAAACGCCGCTATTGGTACCCAGATAGAGAAAACCTTTGTAAATAACGGAGGCATAGCCTGCACCGGACGAATACGGATAGGTATACAACGTGGTGAAAGGGGTATCCAACGAAATATAATCAATGCCATTATCAAGACCCAGCCAAAGATTGTTTCGTTTATCAAAGGCGATAGACAAAACCGTATTGTTCTGCAAACCGTTCCTTTCATTGTAAAATTTTATCTTATGATTCTGCAGGTTCACGAGTACTAGTCCCCGGCGCACCGTACCGATGGCCAGCATATTTCCCGAAACAGCCATGGAAAAGACCTCATTGGATCGGAGAAAAGCCTCTGCACCTGTTACAAGAGGAGTTACCGTCGTCCCTTCCACGTAATAAAGGCCATCCAGCGCTGTAGCCACCAACATACCGGATTGATAAGGGGCTATGCTACGGATATGCTTCCCTATCAGTTTATCACCTCCCGAAAGAGGAAAGAATTTATTTCCCACCAATACAAAAACTCCTTTTGTGGTACCGATATACAGCGTGCTGTTTATAACTGCCGAGCAATCGATCTTTCCAACCGAAGGCACCAGGCTGAACTCGTCGCCGTACTGCTTAACTACTACCCAGTCGGCCACATAATAAAATAGATTCTCAACATGGTACACACCCCAGTAGGCCCCGTTGAACCGCTGGGTAGGAGGAAGTGAATCCGAAAGGTTCACATACTGCAGATTGCCGCTCGCGTTGGGTGTAAAATATCCGAATTCACTATCGCCACCCACATAAATACGGTTCAGCTTTTCGGAAACAAATACAGATCTTACATCCGTTTCGTTGTGGATGGGGAAACGGTTCCATTCGCTCCCATCGTATTGAAGCAGTCCGTTCTTATTACCAAAATAGATCCAGTTTTCGTTGAATGCCTTTATCTGCCATGTTTGAGAACCTTTGCCAAAAAGCTCTTTCTTGTAATTTGTGACAAAATGGTTCCATTCCGCAAGCAGATCGGAAGAGAGTAATAATAGCAAGCTCAGGGTATATATGATTCGGTTCTTATACATGGTTCGATAGTATTGAAATTCATTAACAGCACAAATGTACAAAAACAAACGATACAAATCCGTTAATAAAACAAAACCGGCCGGAGGTGATCCCCCGGCCGGTACATAATCAATCAACTGTCTCAGTTACTTATTTATTCTTATTCCACAACGAAAGAACCTTTCAATGCCGCACGGCTGTCGCCTCCAACCCACAGGTTGAAATCACCGGCCTCAACAACCTTCTTCATATCGATGTTCCAGAAGGCGAGCTCCTCTATCGGCAGACTGAAGCTTACACT
>NZ_JBFWMI010000105.1:0-11172 GCF_050251695.1 Macellibacteroides sp. | reverse complement strand
ATCTTTGCCGAAGACTTCCTTCAGATTACACCTCGCGATGAACACCCTTGTCGTTGGCTGGACGCTTCCCGCTGTTAGGGCGCGTTGGGGACTTGCACCCGTTAGAATACGTTCGTGCTGGGCGAACCAAGAAAAAGCCCCGTAATGAATACTCATTACGGGGCTTTAAACTATACTGAAACGGTATTACATCAAACCTCTGTTCTTTAACAAAGGAGCTGTACCGGGTTCTTTTCCTCTAAAATTCTTGTACATATCCATTGCATCATCAATTGCTCCGGGAGTAAGTACGTTATTACGGAATTTGATGGCTTTGTCCTGATTAAAGATATCGCCTGTTTCTTTGAATGCTTCAAAAGCATCGGCATCCAGCACCTCTGCCCAGATATAGCTATAATATCCGGCTGTATAACCACCACCCATGGTATGATTAAAATAGGTAGAACGATAACGTGGAGGAATCTGCTTAAGCAAGCCTCTTTTATTCATTACGTTTGCTTCAAATTCCATTGCATCCAGATTGGCAGGAACCTCTTTCAGAACATGGTAATCCATATCAAGCAACGACGCAGCCAAATACTCTACAGTAGCAAATCCCTGACCATATTTTCCGCTCTTTTCAAGCTTTTCAATCAATGCAGCCGGAATTACTTCGCCTGTTTTGTAATGTTTAGCATATACCTTAAGCACTTCTGGTTCAAATACCCAATGTTCCATAATCTGAGAAGGCAATTCTACGAAATCGCGCGGTACACTTGCTACTCCAAAATAATGAACATCTCTGAAAAGGCTGTGTAATCCATGACCAAATTCGTGGAATAAAGTACTTGCTTCATCGGCACTTAACAATGCAGGCTGATCTCCTGCAGGTTTACTGAAGTTACATACAATCGTAACAACCGGAGCAAGACGTTTGCCGTTTTCATAGGTTTGCGAACGATATCCGCCACACCATGCGCCTCCTCTTTTGCTTTCACGTGGGAAAAAGTCCATATACAACACACCCAGATGTGTACCATCTTTGTCTTTGCATTCAAAAGCCGTTGCTTCTTCGTGTGGTGTTGGAATATCTTTAATTTCAGTAAAAGTGATTCCATACAACTTATTAGCCACATAGAAAGCTCCATCGCGTACGTTGTTTAATTCGAGGTACGGACGAACTTCATTTTCATCCAGATTGAATTTGGCAATCTTTGCCTTCTCAAAATAGTAACGCCAGTCCCATCCTTCGGGTTCGAAGTTACCACCCTCCTTCTTTATTTCGGCTTTAATGTCGGCCAATTCATCTTTTGCCTTGGCTAATGCCGGTGTCCAGACTTCATCCAACAGAGCGTAAACTTTCTCGGGAGTTTTAGCCATACGGTCTTCCAACATAAATGAGGCGTAATCTTTGTAACCCATTAATTTAGCCTTTTCCAGACGAAGTGTCACCAGCTTCTTTACCACCTCTTTATTGTCGGATTTATTTCCGTTGTTACCACGGTTGATGTAGCCGTTGTAAATTTTTTCGCGTAATGCTCTGTTGTCAGCGTACTGTAAGAATGGCATTACACTGGGATTATGAAGCGTAAACAACCATTTACCTTCCAGTTTAGCAGCTTTAGCTGCATCGGCAGCCGAAGCAATCAGACTGGCCGGCAGACCCGAAAGATCTTCCTTCTTATCGATAATTAGTTGAAAATCGTTGGTTTCCTTCAGCATATTCTGACCAAAAGTAAGCTCCAACATAGACAACTCGCTATTTAGTTCGCGCAATTTAGCCTGCTTTGCAGCATCCAGATTCGCTCCGCCACGTACAAAGTCTTTGTAGGTTTCTTCCAGCAACTTAGCCTGTTCTTTTGTAAGATTAAGCTTTGATTTCTGATCGTAAACAAACTTTACACGCTGAAACAGTCCGGCATTCAGCTTGATATCGTCGCGGTGCTTTGAAAGCAATGGCGAAAGTTCGCGGCTGATTGCCTGCATTTCGTCCGAAGTATTGGCACTGTTCTGTCCATAAAACACAGCACTAACTTTCGATAAAAGTTTACCACTCTGATCTAGAGCTACAATGGTGTTCTCGAAAGTAGCTGCGCTACGTTGCTTAACAATGGCATTAATCTCCTGAGCCTGTTCTTCCATTCCTTTTAGGAAAGCCTCTTTGTAATGCTCCAATTTAATTTTGTCGAAAGGAGGAACCTTAAACGGCGTAGTGTATTCGGCAAGAAACGGATTCCCGTTAGCCTGCACACCTTGAGCCGAAACATTTGTCCAGGCTCCCAATACAAAGGCAACTCCTGCAGCCATAAGCATTTTCTTCATTCTTGTTCAAGTTTATTTATTAGTATATACAATTATTTATCACAAAGATAACAGGGTTTCGGAAAACATCAGCTTTTAAGTTATCTTATTTCTTTTCAAAAGCAGCCTTGGCACAAGCGTATCCTTCCTCGTAGAAACTTGTAAGCTTGTCAACATCCCGTTCAATCCGATCTACTACTACATCGCGTATCGGCCTTATCACCAGAGCCTTGCCATCGGCTTCAAGTTGTTCGATATATTCGATGGTTTCGTTGTAGCGTTGATAGCGAAGCATCAGCTCGCGCCGTAGCTCGGGATATTTCCGGAAAACAAACCCCGGAAGTTTTTGTTGTTTAACAGGTTTCCTATATCCTTTGTTTCGCGTAAGCACAATCACATTCCGTGAATTCCCGTCAGCTTCCGATTTTCGAATGGGCAATGCATCACATACTCCTCCGTCTACCATTGGGATTCCATCTACATAGGCAATCGGACAAAGAAGCGGCAAGCTACAGGTTGCTACACAAATATCAAGCACCCTTTTCTCATCCTGTTTTTCTTCAAGGTAAACGGCTTCTCCAGTAAGGCAATTACTCGTAACCATTATAAAACGTTCCGGCGAATTAAAATACGTCTGGTAGTCGAACGGGTAAATCTTTTTAGGAAACACATTAAACAACAAATTAAAATCCATGATATTACGCTGTTTAATGAACGTTTTTAAGCCCACGTAATCATACTGCTTCATCAAATCGATGTTGCTGTATCTGGCCCTTCCACGCTGGCGCGCAGCATACGAAATTCCGGTGGTAGCCCCTGCCGAAACTCCAATGGTATAAGGGAAATAGATTCCCTTATCCATGAAATAGTCCAATACTCCGGCGGTAAAGGTGCAACGCATCCCTCCTCCTTCCAGTACAAGTCCTGTGTAACCGTCCATCTTACGGCAATTATTTATTGGCCAGAGCCTGCTCTATATCTGCAATAATATCATCTGCACTTTCAATACCCACCGAGAAGCGGATTAAATCCGGAGCAACTCCTGCGGCAATCAACTGTTCGTCGGACAATTGACGGTGCGTATGACTGGCCGGATGAAGCACCGATGTACGGGCATCGGCAACGTGTGTAACAATGGCAGCCAGTTTCAGGCTATCCATAAATCTGATAGCCACATCGCGTCCGCCTTTTAAGCCAAATGTAACAACACCGCATGAACCCTTGGGCATGTATTTTTGTCCCAGTTCGTAGTATTTGTTACCTTTCAAACCGCAGTAATTAACCCAGGCGACCTCTTCCTTACCTTCTAAGTATTGGGCAACTTTAAGCGCATTTTCGCAATGACGGGGCACACGTAAATGTAACGTTTCTAGTCCCAGATTCAATAAAAAAGCATTTTGCGGAGATTGGGTGGAACCCAGGTCGCGCATCAGCTGAACCGTTGCTTTGGTTATATAGGCTCCTTTACCAAAAGACTCCGTATAGGTTAATCCGTGGTAAGAAGCATCCGGCTCGGTTAGTCCCGGAAACTTGCCCGGATATGCATTCCAATCGAAATTACCACTATCCACGATGGCCCCTCCTACGCTGCTGGCATGTCCATCCATATATTTGGTCGTAGAGTGAATTACTATATCAGCTCCCCACTCGAATGGACGGCAATTGATAGGTGTAGCAAATGTATTGTCTACAATCAGAGGAACTCCCTGACTGTGGGCTATCTGGGCAAACTTTTCTATATCGAGAAACTTAATCCGGGATTGGAAATAGTTTCGGCAAAGAGCGCCTTGGTATTAGGCTGGAACGCTTTTGCAATCACATCCACCGGAGCGTCCTGATCGACAAAGGTTACTTCTATTCCCAATTTCTTCATCGTAACAGCAAACAAGTTAAACGTTCCGCCATAAATAGTGGAAGCGCTCACGATATGATCGCCTGCAGAACAGATATTAAACATGGCATAAAAAGAGGCTGCCTGTCCCGAAGAGGTAAGCATAGCTGCCGCACCACCTTCCAGGGCGCATATTTTTGAAGCTACTGCATCATTGGTAGGATTTTGCAAACGGGTATAAAAATAACCACTTTCCTCCAAATCAAACAGTTTAGCCATCTGATCGCTGGTTTCATACTTAAATGTTGTACTCTGATAAATAGGAAGAACACGAGGTTCTCCTTTTTTCGGACTCCATCCTCCCTGTACACAGAGAGTATCCGGCTTAAATACATTACTCATCTCAAATTGTTATTAATAGATCGTTCGATATCATTTTTATGGCAACAAATGTAGTCATTCCCAATCAAAATAATACCGAATCGTCGCTTCTTTATAATCGGAAGCATCTATTTAGTCGGGCAACACCACTTCATTAGCAAGCGGTTGGTTTTCCATAAAGGCCTTAATGTTCAATAAGGTTGTTTCGGCGATGTTGTGCAGGGCCTCTTTCGTAAAGAATGCCTGATGCGAAGTTACAATTACATTGTTGAAGGACAACAAACGCGCAAGTACATCGTCGTCTATTATTTTGTCGGATTTATCCTCATAGAAGTAATCTCCCTCCTCTTCATACACATCCAGTCCGGCTGCTGCAATTTTCTTATTTTTCAATCCCTCTATCAATGCATTGGTATGAATAAGCAATCCCCTGCCCGTATTAATAATCATCACATTGTCTTTCATTTTACATATTGAGATATCATTAATCAGATATTTGGTTTTATCTGTTAGCGGACAATGTAACGAAATAATATCCGACTGTTTGTAGAGTTCGTCCAATGTAGTGTATGTTATACCCTGTTCTTCGGCAAAGGCATAATCCGGATACAGATCGTATGCTACAATATTCATTCCAAATCCTTTGAGAATCTTAATCAAGATCTTGGCAATCTTACCAGTACCGATAATGCCGGCAGTCTTACCATGCATGTCGAAGCCCATCAATCCGTGTAAAGAAAAATTACCATCGCGTGTTCGCCAATAAGCTCTGTGAATTTTACGGTTTAGCGAAAGCATAAGAGCTACAGCATGTTCGGCCACTGCATAGGGTGAATAGGCAGGCACGCGTACAATCTTCATTTTGCCTTTGGCTGCAGCCAAATCAACATTATTATAACCTGCACACCGAAGGGCAAGTAATTTTACTCCATTTTTCGCCAATCCATCAATAATCTCGGCATCGGCAGTGTCATTTACAAATATACATACGGCATCTGTGCCCTGTGTAAGTACCAGGTTGTTTTTATTCAGGTGTCCCTTATAGTATTTAATATCGTAATTAAAATCTTTATTCACCTGATCAAATGAGGAGATATCGTAAGGTTTTGCTCCAAAAAATGCTATTTTGTATGCCATAATTAATAAGTTTTAAGATAAAACAATATAGCAATATTGAAAGTTCGTTGCTTCTAACCGATTTGCTATAAAATATCTATCTTTGCATCCAAATAAGATTGACTTCCTATGAATAAAAAGCAACAGCTTAAAAAAGGAATTATAGTGGCAGCAGGTGTTTTACTATTAGTGTTGGTAACCCTTTTTGCAACCAGAAACCTTATTATTCAAAACTACGCGAACAAAAGGCTTTTGTCTTTCGAACAAAAATATTCTCTCCGGATTCATTATAACGACCTGCGGATGGAAGGACTGAATGGTCTGCATATTGAAGGGCTTTCGGTTATTCCTCTAAACTGTGATACATTTTTAAAAGCAGGTAGCATTGAGGTTCAGTTTGATTTTGCGCGCTTATTGCTATTAAAAGCGGATGTAAATACGGTAACCATGCACGGACTGCAAGTGGATTTTATAAAAAAAGATTCTATAAATTCCAACTTCGATTTTATTTTTAAGGCGAATGATAGGGCTCCGAAGATTTCTAATAAGGACTCGGAAGATGTAAAACAAAACGAATCGGCTCATTTTGGTGAGAATATCAGGCAAACTTTCAATCTTCTTTTCAGTGTATTGCCTTCTAACGGCTATTTACACGACTTTAAGGTGAGCTATCAAGCTCCTGGTTACCGGTTGTTTATAGATGTGCCCCAGTTAAAGATAGATAAGGATCGTTTTAAAACAGAGATCCGTGCAGAAGAAAATGGCATGATAAGCAATCTTATTTCCGAAGGAGTATTATCGAAAGCCGACAGAGATATTGAGGCCCGGTTATACTCAAAAGATACCAGTAAGGTTTCACTACCTTTTCTTCATTACCGGTGGGGAGCCGATCTTAAATTCGACACCTTAGCCTTCGAAGTGCGTGAAAGCAAAGCTCATAGCGATGTTCGTTTGTTAACAGGCAAAGCTTCTGTAAGTGGATTAACTCTGTTTCATTATCGTATTTCGCCCGAAATTGTACTGCTTGACAATGCTAACTTTACATATTCAATGAAAGTTGGCGATAATTATGTAGAAGTAGATAGTTCGTCGCAGGTACATTTTAATGCACTGAATTTAAATCCGCACTTACGTGTAGAAAAAGATACGTCATGGAAAGTAAAGCTTTCGGTTAATAAACCGGAGTTTCCGTCGGAAGAATTGTTTGCATCTTTACCAAAGGGGCTGTTTAGTAATTTAGAGGGAATTAAAACCAGCGGAAAACTTTCCTACCACTTCCTGATGGATGTGGATTTTGGAAATGTGGACAGTTTAAAGTTTCAATCATCACTCACATCTCATCAATTTCGTATTCTTTCGTTTGGAAATACCAACCTAGCCAAGATGAATGAACCATTTGTGTATACAGCCTATGAAGATGGAAACCCGGTTCGAAGTTTTATTACCGGTCCGGAAAACCCTAATTTCCGTCCGCTTACAGCTATTTCGCCTTTGTTGCAAATGGCCGTGATGCAATCGGAAGACGGTGCTTTCTTCTATCATAACGGTTTTTTGCCGGATGCCATACGTGAAGCTCTGATTCACGATATCAAGGTTAAAAAGTTTGCCCGGGGAGGTAGTACCATCAGTATGCAGCTTATTAAAAATGTTTTTCTGAGCAGGAACAAGAATATTGCCCGCAAACTGGAAGAGGCTCTTATTGTATGGCTGATTGAAGGAGGCCGTCTTACCTCCAAAGAGCGAATGTTTGAGGTATATATGAATATTATCGAATGGGGACCAATGGTCTATGGTGCACAAGAGGCATCCCGCTTTTATTTTAATAAGGATGCTTCTGATTTAACCGCAAACGAGGCTATCTTCCTGGCAAGTATCGTTCCTAAACCGAAGCGGGTGAAGTGGAGCTTTAAGGACAACATGCAGCTAAATCCTGTGCTGGATTCATATTTCAGGCTATTGGGAGAGCGCTTGGTTATTAAGGGAGTGATAACGGAAGAGGATGCTGCAAAAATAAAGCCCGAGATAACAATCTCGGGCCCTGCAAAAGATTTTCTTTTCTCCGGAGCCAATGCCACAGATAGTGTACCTGCACCGGAAGAAGCTGAAACTTTAGATGTATTTCCTGATATGTAGTCTACTCTTCATGTTCAACGGCATCGTAACTTAACACAATTTTACGTGCAACATACGTTTCGTTTCCGGCCTTATCTGTGCAATAGACCATCAGGTGGTAGTTACCGGGAGTTGCATTTTCCGGGATAATAATTTCGTGATGATGTACCAGTGTATTTTTCAATCCCGAAACATCCCACGATTTCGAATAGGTGAAATCTACGGTTTCGGATACAGCCTTTGTATGATTATGCCCATCAAAATTATTATGGATATCTACTTTGTATGATCTCAGTTCTGTATCGTCCGAGAGTTCCATTTCAAAGTGCACCGCTGCACCTATTTTCAATGCATGACCATCTTCGGGTTCAATCAGATTGATTACCGGCTTTGAAACATCTTCCGAATCATTGGTACAAGCAGAGAACAATGTTGAAAACAGAAGAATAGCTGAAATATAAACTAACTTATTCATTTTAATAGAGTTTTAAAAGGGATTTTAATTAATAATTGGAAATTTCGTCCCGGTTCGGGGATTTCAATTTTCCTGTAAAAACTTAAGTGATTATAATACCTGGTATCAAACAGATTATTAGCCGATATAGTGACTTCCAATTTGTTTTTCTTCCACGGTATTGAAAAGCTTGCCCCGGCATTGAATAACTGCGCCCCTGGAGTAGGATCTTCGTTTCTGGCTATGCGATTCTGAGCAGCAATATATTCATGCTCCAGATAAAACCGCGTTTCCCCGGGGTGATACGATAGATTGGTGCGCACGGATGCCGGTGGCGAGAAGCTCAGGGCCGTATGAGCCTCGAGGTTGTAGGTGTAGACATATTCGCCCGAAACTGCAAGCGTCAGATCGTGAAGTATATCTACTTCTCCGGATATTTCACCCCCGGTAAACAGAGCCTCTACTCCCGTATACCTGTAAATCTGACCGGCATGAGGCAGAATGGACCACTCTCCGGTTGGCTGGAGGTAAATGTAATTGGTAAACCAGCTTACAAAAGGAGACAATTCGAACCGAAACGAGTTGCCATGAAATGTATATCCCATATCCAACTGCCAGCCCTGTTCCGAATCCAATGTAGCATCGCCCTGTTCGTGTCTGAACGTGCCATGATGTACTCCGTTGGATGCAAGTTCGTTGGCTCCGGGCAAACGGAAACTCCGACCGATATTTATTTTTGCCGTATGTTTATCCGACGGTGTATATACAACTCCAACGGATGCTGCATAGTTGGCAAAAGAACGATCTGTTTCAAAGCTTCGCTGTTTATAGAACCGGATCGTCTCCTCACTGTATCCTCTTTGTTGAAGGTAACTTTCCAGATAGAAGTCTTCAAACGGCCTAATGTCTATATGTCCATAATCAAAGCGCACTCCACCGCTGAATGAAAGTACTCCTGTAGGATTAAATGATGCCATGTAATAGGATCCGGCAGTCTCACGTTGATAACGAGGTAATAAAAAGCCGTACCCTCCTATTTCATTCTTTTGGTATTGTAAATCGATGCCTACGGTATGTTTCCAATTTTCATGCTGTAGAAAAGTCCACTTCATGGCGGAACTGAAGGTATTTAATGTAAACTGCAATTCCAGATCGGGATTGATTACCGGCGCTTGTTGATTTCCATAGTGCGTATGGAAAAGACTCCGTTCTTCCCTGCGGTTATTCTGGTAACCAAGATTCCATTCTACAAGATTCTTACCCAGAGTAAGCTGCTGACGGAATTGAGCTTTAAAATGATTTACTTTACTGTAAGGGAGATCAATGTCTCGCGAGTTTCCATCATCTTCTACCCTCGAAGCGTCTGGGATGCCATGTGCTCCGGGGAAAAAACCTACTTTCTGATAGGCATTACTCAGAAACAGCTGACCTTGATAGGTCGATTTACGGTAAGATACTGATACCGAGGCATCTCTTTCAATACCTGCTGTATTCTTCATCCGTCTGTTATATATAGGTATCTGCCGGGTTAAATAGACAATCGAATCGGTTGGAACACGATAATCGCCAAAATGTTGTTCGGTAAATCGTGTCTGAATATACCAGGAATCCTTCTTGATACCAAGCATAGCAGATCCTCCCAACAAGTTATTGTTGGTTTTACCTAACAGGTTTACCTCCCCAAACAATTGATTGTCTAAAGGTGGTGGCAACTGCTTTATTTCAAGCACTCCTCCCATTGCATCGCTTCCATACTGGAGCGATGCCGGACCTTTACGGACTTCAACACGCTCTACATTGAAGGCATCAATTTCTAATCCATGGTCGGCACCCCATTGCTGACCCTCCTGCCGAATTCCGTTCTCAGTTACTGCCACCCTGTTGAATCCCATACCTCTGATTACAGGTTTAGAAAATCCCGAACCTATATCCATGGACTGAATCCCGGGAAGCTTACCCAATGTCTGCATCAGGCTACCCGAATGAAATTCGCGCAGGAATTCTTGCCCTATCACTTCTACAGGTACTGCCTCTGCCCGGTTGCGGCCAGACATATAGTTATTTGTGACTACCACTTCGGGCAGACTAACCTTGAGTGAATCGGGATATAGCGCATAGGCGTTCGCAGAAATGCACAACGACAATACGCCCGAAATATATCCGATACGCATAAACTTATTTTATTAGATAATTATAGATAAAGATATTTACCTATAAAACAGGAGGGGCACGCAGATAATAGCAGAAAGGCTCTGCAAAGGATCCTTTGCAAAGATAAACAGCTTGATTAATTTTTGTATAGGTTCGGTAAAGATCCAGGTGGAAGATTACCGGTTCTTCGAAAGGCAAAAGATGGAACTGACAAATGGAACAGTCGTCGGGAGCAGATTCTTCGTGATGATTTTCGCAGGTACCCGTATCGCAGGACTTGTGATGGTGAAATTCTTTCACAAAGCCCAACGGTGCTATTGAAAACATCAATAACCACGCAAAGAGAATCTGTTTTGTAATCTTTCTTTTCATCAACATCCGTTCAGTTCACAACTCCTATAACCAAAATGGTTCGCAGATTGTTCAGCCCGGAACAAATAAAAAAACCTGTACCTTCGTGATCAACTATCACACAAAAGTACAGGTTCTTTCTGGTAATTTATAATAAATTGGATGCCAATTCGGACAATTCGCTGCGTTCGCCCTTTATTAAATTAATATGGGCAAACAACTCCTGACCTTTCATCTTGTCTACCATATAGGCTAATCCGTTGCTCTGGGCATCAAGATATGGAGAGTCAATCTGCTGAATATCACCCGTAAATACCATGCGGGTTCCTTCGCCGGCACGTGTTATGATCGTCTTCACTTCGTGAGGTGTAAGATTCTGTGCTTCATCTATGATGCAGAAAGTCTCGGATAGACTTCGTCCACGAATGAATGCAAGCGCTTCTATCACCAGCTGATTGTTTTTTTGTAAATCGTCAATCCGCCTTATGTCCGGACT
>NZ_JBFWMI010000104.1:0-11214 GCF_050251695.1 Macellibacteroides sp. | reverse complement strand
ATCGCCTTTTGGTGTATCGCTCACCACCTTGCCTCTTAAACAAAGCAGCATACACTGGTTTGCAACCATCTCCTGTAAGACGGTTACGAGGGGCCTGCCCTCATCTCTTTCACAGTTACAAACATTGCCGCCTGCAATGTTTTCACAGCACACTCTATCATCTGTCAGCTTTTTATTTCACCTCGCCCCTATCCAAAAGACGGGACAAGATCAATCCGCAACGACTCGTAAAGCGCATGGATAGGATGAAGTAACGCCATCATTACCGGCAACTAATCCAAACACAACGAGAAACTATTCCGGACACTGTAGTAAACTATTCGTTTGCGATATGGACACTTTGCATTCAACAATTGTCAAACGCAAAGTATCCATATGTTGACTTTGCGTTCAACAGCTGTCAAACGAATAGTTCTTCGTTATGAAAAAGATAAAGCTCCGTTATAAAAGGATTAATTCATTTAAAGGAAACACATAGCAGCCCTACAGACTATGAGTCATTTTGTATCCGATTATTATTAATCATCCAAGCTATACATTTGTTAATTATAGGGAATTGCGTAATATAACTAACAAGTTTCGATTGGATCCAGATTCCGTATCCGTTTAATTAAGAATATTTAACCACTTTATCCTTTTGCAATCAATTAATTATGATTAGGTTTGCATAGTTAGATCTTAAATTTAATCATATACAAGCTATGAACAATAGTAAAGCCACACTCCTGGCAATGATTCCGGTTGCCGTATTTATTTTGTTAGTTGTCGGACTTCTTCAGTGTGATTTCGTTACCGTCGATGCGGCTGCATTCCAAAAAGAAAAGGAATATACCAAAGAAGAACTTCATTTGTTTGCTGATTTCGCATTTCCAAATGAGAGAATACGAAAGTATGATGAAGACATCAGGGTAGTTATAAAGAACAAAGAATACCTGAATGATGCATCCATACAAGAGGTGGACTCTATTATTGCCATTCTAGCGCCTCTGGTTCATCCAATTAAAATATACAGGGTGGAGAAGAACGGAAATTTGGTTGTAACCCGGAATAAGCAAACATCGGGGAAGTATAGGAGATCAAGTGGCTGTGAGAACTCAAACCTCTTTGAAACACTTTCATGGAGTAATACGTATTCCGAAATATACGATACGCACCACTATAACGGGGCGAAACACATTTTCAAGGAATTTGAACATGCCCTCGGCTTAAATAAGCCAACCAAGCAATATCCTTTTTATACAAATATCAATTCCAATACCCCGCAAAAGCCCTATATATTCAGGTCTTTCGAAGAATCCGACAGTTGCATGGCTCAATTCTATATTTCGGAACAGGAAAAGATGGTGATTAAAATGTTATACTCGCCCGCCATTAAGTCCGGACTACGCAAAGAGGAATTCATGAAGCAATTCAAGTTAAGCTGAAACGCTTTAAACGAAAAAAAGAGTATCCTTTCGGAATACTCTTTTTACCTGGTGATCCGCCTGGGGATTTGCCTGGGATTCTGAACCCGACGAAATCAAACAGCATATCAATAAGTTATAAAATCAACTTTTTGTAAGTCCCACGAAATAGTCTCCCAAAGGAGCAAGATTTAGTACATCCAGTTTACTATCATAACCGATAGCTGCTCTTTTCAGGTTGTAGCTTATGAAATACCCCTTTTCATCTTCCTGAACTTCATAAGTAGCAGGACTAGCCTGCTGGCTCGTTTCATTTATATGGATTACACTTAACATGTAATGTTCTCCATACCGACAGATAATAACTGTTGGATTCGGATTGACACTTTCCCAATTGCCCGTTAAAACCTTTAGGTTGAATATTTTTTCTTTCATTTTCCATTCTGTTTAGAGGCTAGAGAATCATTGAGTAGTTTCTCTACATCAGATGCTTTATAGTAGCATTTGTTGTTGATCTGAGAAAATGAAATCTTACCCGTATTCCGATAGTACTGTAAGGTTCGTTTGGAAACATTCAGGAGGCTACAGACATCCTGATTGTCGAGCCATTCACTGCTGTGCTGATCTACTCCGCACCACTGTTTAATTTGTTTGACAAACGCTTCGAATCGTTCTTTTATGGGCTCGAAAGTCTTGCCTTCTATTGCTATTACTTCCATATCAATACTTTTTTAGTTGTTACTTAAATCGATCTCATTGCAATGATCTACCGACAAAGAAAAGCTAAATGTGGATTGATTTCCAGAAAGTTGATGTAGTAGCTGGAAGTGGAAGCGGGTGGCATAAGAGACCATATTCCAATATAAAGATATCTTGTTTCTAAATAGCGAAATTATCCATATGACAACCAAGCACCTCATAGTGCACCATGTGTATTTCTTTGATTTATATTCATTTAGATGATTTTCTGCATTTTAAGACAGACAATTTTAAAGCAAAGCTAAAAAAGAGTATCTTTACAGCAAAATATAACTTTGTATCGGAAATTATATGTCAATAACTCAATTTGAGAAAAAAATTCAAGAACTTAACTTTTCCTTTATTTCAGATAAAGGAACAAGTGGAGTGTTGTTGACTCAATACTATGAATGTCTTCCGGAGGCTGTATCTGCTCCAGATATTCTCTTTGCGTTAGAAACTGCTAAAAACAAATTTGAAGCAGATGCCGTATATTTTCGTTATTTCCCAGATGGTAGAGCTGCTGTACCGCAACTATATCTCTTTGACTATACACTAAAACAAATAACTCTTGAAGAAAAGAACCGCATACACCGAAATATGTGGAATGGTTATCAAGTCCCCGCTTATATCATTATTGAAAAATCTTTAGTTAGTTTTTATGATGCAAGAGAAAAGCCTGATTATAAAAAAGATAATTATGCAAAAGAGATAATAATAAAAACAGGAGTAGCCATTAAGGGATTCAATGCCCAAGGTTTTGATGATGGATTGTTTTGGGAAGAAAAAGAAAATAAAAATCATTTTCAATTTGAACAGTCTGCAACAAGAGATTTAATTCGTGGGCTAAAAGAAGTATATGCCAGCTTTCGAGAGAAATCTAACTTAGACAAACATGTCGCTTTAAAGTTATTAGTTCAATGTCTCCTTATAAAATATTTAGAAGAACGAGATGAAGACTCACGGAGTGGATATTTTGCAGGTACTTATTTTCAAAAACACTTCCAATGTAATAATTTTTGTGACACTATTCGTCAAGGGAAACTTCTTGATTTATTAGATAAACTAGCCTCTGATTTTAATGGTAAAATATTTGAGTGGAATAAAGAGAAAGAAGTTGCAGAAAGAACTTCTATCCAAAAAACAGAAATTAAATATCTGGCGGACTACTTAGATGCGAATATAGAGAATAATCAATATGTTTTTTGGCGATTATATTCATTCTCACATCTACCTGTAGAAGTTATTAGCTCTGTATATGAAGAATTACTGACTGACAGTAAAGATATTGTATATACGCCTGAAATGATTGTCTCTACTTTAGTAGACGAATGTATGCCTCTCAAATCTCCTCAAAAAGATTTTAAGTTGATTGATGTAAGTTGTGGGTCTGGAATTTTCTTAGTCAAGGCTTATAAACGCATTGTCCAATGGTGGAGATATGAACAATGGCAAAAAACAGGAAAGTTAGAAAAACCATCACTTTCTGTATTGAAAGATTTGCTATTGAAGAGTATTCATGGGATTGATATTGAGCAAGACGCAATCCGCTTGTCAATTTTTAGTTTGGCTCTGGCAATATTAGATGAGGTAAATTTAGATCCTCCAACGTGGGGGAAGTTAAGATTTCCAGATTTAAATGATAATATTCTCACAAAAAACTTTTTTAAATATATAACGGAAAATCCACCCAACGATTTTTCTTTGGTAATCGGAAATCCACCATTTAATCTGCCAGAAGTTGATGGTAAAGAGCCTAGTAGAAAGAATTATTTTAAAGAATTAGAAGAAAAGAATGGTTATAAGAGTGAGGTAGAAATACCAGATGAAAATCCAGCACTTCATTTTTTAATACAATCCATGAAGCTTTTGAAAAAAGATGGAATTTTATCTCTGATTCAACCATCAGGTCCTTTGTTGTATCAAAAGGATTTACAATTTAAGGAGTATCTTTTTTCTACTTACAACTTGTTGCAGGTAATTGACTTTACCAAACTGGCAGATAAGTTGTGGGGAAGAAAGAATGTCTCAACAGCTGCTATTTTTTTGCAAAAGTCAAAACCTGATTCTGAATCTATTTTACATCTAATTGCCAATCGTACTTTTTCAAACACCAATAGGTTATTTTTAGAGTTCGATCATTATGACTTCCATTTAATGAGTAAAAATGAAGCTATTTTTAAACCGTATATATGGAAAGCTCATTTGTTAGGAGGGGGAAGAATTACATCTTTTATCGAAAGACTATCAAACTTACCTACTTTAAAAGAGTTTTTAAAAATAAAAGAGAAAAAAGAAGGATGGTGCGTTGGTAGTGGATATATTATTGGTGACGAAAGTAATGCAGCTGATTATATAACGGATAAAGATACTATTCCTGTTGAAGCATTAACAGAAGAAGGAATTGACAATGAACAAATTCATAATTGTCCAATTCAATATTTCGAAAGACCTAGAAAAACTAAAAAGAAGATTTATGAGGGACCACATATTTTAATAAGAATTATAATCGGCAGTCAAAAAATTCCTATTGCCTATTCTGAGAAATATTTATCGTTTCCTTTCGGAGTAATTGGCATCCATGCCCCTCAAAAGTCAAAATCAGAATTATTAGCATTATATAATTATCTAAAAGAAAATAACACTCTCCTAAGAGGCTATATCTTAGCGACAAGCGGAAGAGTTATGATTGGAAAAGCTACTTCAATTAATAAAGATGACATAATGAGAATTCCATATTCTCAAGAAAAAAAGGATATCCTATTTTCCGAAACGGAGAAAATTATTATTGAAGAAATAGCAAACAAGAAAATCACAGAAGAGATATTTGCTTCTAATATAGATTTAATATCATTCTCATCTGTTTTTTGCAAAGCTCTCAATAGCGTATATCAAATCGAAGAAAGAAAATTTCAAGCCTATAAAATTTTAGATGTTGGAAATTATTTGGCGATACATTTTGAATATAGTAACGAAGTTCTCACTACTTTAGAAGAATCTATTCCTGATTTAAGTCAATATATACAAAATGCTATTCCTCAAAGGAGTGCGAGTCAACAGTGTACACGCATTCAGAAAATAATGAAGGTGTATAGTAAAGATACTATTATTCTAATAAAACCTAAGCAATTGCGTTATTGGCTTCCATCTATAGCCTTGCGAGATGCTGATGAAGTATTTGCTGACTATATAAAATCCCGTTATTAAAATGCTCAGAGATAGTCAGCCTACATATCAATTACCTCAACCAAGTGATTTGACAGTCGCAGCCAACCATGAAGTGGAGCAAATATTATTGTTCATAGATAATCACATATCAAGTTTCCCTTCGTATTATAACGAAAATAAAGATTCCGATAATGAAAATTGGATTAGTAATCTTGTAGTACGTCATTTTAATCTATGCAATCACGAAAATGGAGGATATTTGCCTTATGAATTTAGTAAAAACCCACCACAAGCTGGTTCTACAAAAGAAACTGATATTGGCGTATATATAAATACAAGAAACTCAAAAGCTATTCCAATAATTGAATTTGAAGCTAAGCGCTTCTCTGAATCATCCAATAATCAAGAATATGTTTATGGGGAACGTGGAGGAATTGAACGCTTCAAAAAAGGAGAACATTCAGGACACCTTAAAGTGTGTGGAATGTTTGCTTATGTGCAAAGTCGAACAATTGAGGAATGGTTCTCTAAAGTTAACGGATGGTTAATTAAACTGTCTCAAAATAATACAAATGACCGAATAGATTGGATAGAAAATGAACAGTTATCTAAAGTTTCATTGTTTAAATCAGCTGAAAAATTTACGTCTTGTCATAGAAGAAAGTCATCTAATGATACTATTTCTATTTGGCACTACTTTATTGACCTAACAATATTTAATAGCAAGAATTAGAGTGCGAATAGCTTATTCTTATTCTCTCCAATGCATATATTTTTCCTTTTTAGATTTGTTAAACACCCCTCCTATGGAAAGTCCGAATAAAGCATTGCTTTTAGGAGATTTACTCTTTTCGTGAGCGAAAAGGAAGAAATCTTCTGAAACCCGAAGCGCTTGGCATTGTTGTTTCAGACTTGGAATATACCTTGTTTCACAAATACAAAATGGATTATCCCTGCCGAAACCCTCGTTTTGGCTTCTTCTTTTTATTTGGTTTGCGTACAGGTTGTTCTTCCTCACCGCTGTTAAATTCGGGAGTAAACAAGCCCAACGCAGAGGATAGACCCAAATCGGGTAGATTGAAACTTTGCTTATTTTCAGAACTGTGTGAAATATCGCTTTCTTGTTTATTTGCAAACTTGCTTTCAGTCAGTTCTTCCTGCTTATCTGCATACATGCCTGTCTGCAAATTTTCTTTTTCACTGATAATATCACTTCAAATGTGCCACCCGTATCACTCACAAATGTGCCGGAAAAATAACCGCACAGCGCTGTAATCATATTAACCATTCATGATATCTTTATCCCAAAAGAGATTAAAGATACCATGGCAAACATTTAAATTACAATGCTAGAATTACGAAAAATGGTTCAATACTTTGACCTGAATCTGTCTCAACGGAGTATTAGTACAAAAATGCGTATAAGCCGGACATCGGTTTCAGTTTATAAAAGGCGTGCTGATTCATCGGGCAAAAGCTACAATGTAATATGCAAATTTAAATTCGGCGTTTTTCGGAAATATTGAATCAACAGTTTTATTAATACCTATCAAAGACCAAGCCGGTTTATTAATTAAAATATATTCTTTCTGTTCTCCATCCGATAACTTGTACCTTTTTAATGGAAAGCTTTCCATTAAAAAGGTGAATCAATGAGACGTAAAAAAATAAAATAAATAATTACTTTTGCAATCTAATTACAGTCTGTGAAAAGTGGCACATTTGGTGTGATATATTCACTTTGGGAAAATCAAAGAAAGCAGTCAGATCGTTCCAGTTGCGATGCCAGCTTGTACGATATGGTGATATTTAGAACCCCATTTTCGCACAAATTCTTCCAATGCGATGTCTGCTTGGTCTCGATTGACGGAGGTGTAAACCTCTTTCATATCAGCCGCAAAATCTTTTAAATCCGTCCATACAACATATCTACATGAATTACTGATTTGATGTACCACACATTTTTGAGTTGTGGATTGCGGAAATACAGCGCGAATGGTTTTGGTAAAGCCATTTAGGTTGTCAATTACCGTTATAAATATATCCTCCACACCACGTGCTTTGAGATCCGGTTGAACAGATATCCAAAAAGAAGAGTTTTCTGTCTTCCCAATCCGCATACCAAGAATCTCTTTGTAGCCTCGAGAATTAAATCCTACACATAGATAAATGGTCAGGTAAGGTCCTAGGTTCTTAGGATAAACAACATATCTTTCAGCATGTGCACCTTGGCTCCAATAGCGAAAATTACTTAGCTTTTCTTTATATTGTCGCTGAAAGTTACGTCCGTTAAACCCCAGGTAGGTTTCAAGGCTTTGACAACTGATGGCGTTAGTATCGACTAATTTCTTTAAAAAAAGCAGCATACTCTGCGCTCATGCGAGTACCCTGCGCAATGACATTCCAATCCCTCCTTACCTTTTTAACTTCCCCTTCTATTTCAACATCCCATCGACGTCTTTTCACACTTAAGGTTACTAACATATTCCGTATGGGATAATCATTTATCAGACGCTGCTCCATGAAACCACTAGCCTTATATTTATAATATTTGTATTCCGTTGGAATCTGGTTTTTCTCTTCCAGATAAATGGTCAGAGTTTTATCATATACATATTTTCCACTATTCCCTTTATCAAAGCCTACTATAGTAAAGTATTCTAGTATCCCTTCGGGTAATATTAACTCTAATAATGATTGGTTGATATCCTTGTCCATTTAATCTTATTTAGGAACACAAAGATAAATCATTTTAATTTTAGACCCAACTTTTGTCGGTGATCCAGAAAAACCCAATTCAAGTTAAGCTGAAACGCTTTAAACGAAAAAAAGAGTATCCATTCGGAATACTCTTTTTACCTGGTGATCCGCCTGGGGCTCGAACCCAGGACCCCATCCTTAAAAGGGATGTGCTCTACCTGCTGAGCTAGCGAATCATCCTATGCGTTACTTCTGTAATGCGGGTGCAAAGGTACGGTTTATTTTCATATATGCAAGCATTGAAGCAACTTTTTTGCTATTGATCGCCACTTATTTTTTCCCGCTTCAGCTGTCTTCTGGTTTTATCCGACTCTATCTTACTCTGTTCCATCAAGATAAAACGTTTATAGTAAGATAAGGAAAGTGTTGTTAAAGGTAGTGCAACAATAAGTCCTACGAACCCTAAAAGGGTTCCCCATATGGAAAGAGATAATAAAATGATGGCAGGATTGAGTCCCATAGCCTTTCCCATTATTTTAGGAGTGAGAAACAGATCCTGTATTCCCTGAACAACACACAAAACCAACAATGCCGATCCAAAAATAAGCCAGAAACTACCGCCAGTTTCGGCGGCCTTTAAGAGACTAAGAAGCAACATGGGGATTAATCCCAGAGTCTGCAGGTAAGGTATCAGATTCAAAAATCCGATAAAAAGGCCCAATGAAACAGCCAGCGGGAAATCTATAATTTTAAAACCAATAGCAAACAGCACTCCTACACATAACGCAATCAGTGCCTGTCCACGGAAATACCGGTTCATGCTCACCTCCACATCTTCGGCCAGACCTTGTGCAAAGGGGCGATACCTTTCTGGAATCAGCTTAATCCATCCTTCGGCTATCTTCTCATAGTCCAACAGGATAAAGATGAAATACAGCATTACCACAAACAGGATTGTGACACTAAACAGCAAGGAGAAGGTACTGGACAAAAGCGTCCACATCCTGGGAGCAATTTGTTTCAGGGTATTCAGCAGGTTCTCCCGACTTACCAATTCGCTTAAATGCAGCAAATCCATCTGATTGACGATGTAGATTCTCCAGGATTCGGGTATCAGCGGAATATTTTCCGGGTTACCCTGGTGCGTTTGAAGCAATTGGAATGTACCCTGGATTTCATCTATTATGGAAGGGACCACCAGTTGATAAAGTAAAATCAGTAACCCTGCCAACGATACTAAAACGGCTGTAATTGAGAGAACCCGGCTTTTAAATTTCAATTTATACTGAAAAAAACGGACGAAAGGCTGCATCATATAGGCCATCAGCCAGGCAATCAGGAAAGGTAACAGGGCATTTTTCAGCACTGCCAACAAATAAATCAACCCTCCTATCATCAGGACACTGAATACAATCCTGGATACACGGTCGAATGTAAATGGCTTATCAAACAACGGATTCATTCCAAAAGTTTTTATCTTTGCTTTCTACAAAGATAGAATAAAGAAATTAACCTTATAAGGATGACTAAAAAAATATTATTTCCGGCTATATTATGCTGTTTTACGCTGGCAATCCTGGCTCAAACGCCTCAGCCTGTTAAGCGTTTACTCAAAATGCCCTACATGAAAGGCGCCTCTTTCTCGCTTGTTATCCAGGAGGTTGGAAGTGATAAGGCAAAATATGCCGTTTCGCCCGACCTTTCGGTTATCCCGGCGTCTGTAATGAAGACGGTAACAACGGCTACCGCGCTCGAATTGCTGGGTAACGACTATCGCTTTGCCACTTCGCTGACTTACGACGGACATATAAAGGATGGAGTGCTTCATGGCAATCTTTACATTGAGGGAAGTGGCGATCCCACGTTGGGATCCCGTTTTGTAAAGGATAACAACACTGAGTTTCTGAATGATTGGCTGCAGGGAATCAAAGCGGCAGGAATACGATCCATTGAAGGATCTGTGATTGCCGATGAGCGTTGTTTTGATACCGAAGGTGTCTCCATCAAATGGGTGGGAGAAGATTTGGGTAGTTATTTCGGTGCCGGCAGTTACGGTCTTTCGGTCTTCGACAATCAGTACAAGGTGTTTGTCCAAACCGGAGCAGTAGGCACAAAGCCGGTTATCAAGCACTCGGAACCCGACATGAGCGGGTTGCGTTTTCACAATTACCTGGTTGCCGGAGCCGTTGCAACCGACAGTTCCTATACATTGGGAGCTCCCTTTGCTGCAGACCGCTACCTGTACGGTGTGGTGCCTGCCAACCGGCCGTTATATACCATGAAGGGAGATATCCCCGATCCTCCCTACTTTTTGGCCGACTACTTCAGTCGCTTTTTAAAAGGCAAAGGAATCCAGGTTGGCGGTCAGCCGTCCTGCTTCAGGCTGCTGGATGAAAGCCAACAGTCCACCTCAGCCAAAAGAGTAAACTTAGTTACCACCTACTCTCCACCCGTTAGCGAAATAGTACGTATTACCAACGAAGTGAGTCAGAATCTGTATGCTGATGCCTTACTTAAAACAATCGGACACTCCTATACTCCGGAGGCAGGCGAAGTAATCTCCTCTTTCGGAAAGGGAATCAAACGGGTAAAGCAATTCTGGGATGCAAAGGGTATCGACACCTACCCGCTTTGGATGTTTGATGGAAGCGGACTCTCATCCAGTGATAAGCTTTCGGCCCGTTTTCTGGCAGACATCCTGCTTTATATGGCCACGGATGCCTCTTCATCGCAGACCTTTTACAACTCTTTGCCACGTACGGGGATAGAGGGAAGTGTCCGGAATTTCATGAAAGGCTATTCGTTGGAAGGAAATATCCGGCTTAAAAGCGGAAGTATGAGTCGGGTTAAGGGATATGCAGGCTATGTGGACAAAGATGGCAAACGTTATTGTGTAACTTTATTCGTGAACAACTATTCGTGTGATGGTAAAATAATGACCTACGAACTGGATCGGTTGCTACGGAATCTGTTTGAATAGACACCTTATATAAAGAAGAAGCCCTTCACCGGACAACCGCTTGTCAAATACGGTCTGCAGGTGAAGGGCTTCTTTGTTTCTATATCCCGATTACTTGCTGAAATCTCTTGGAGCAGGAACCGGAGGCAATGGTTTGCGATCTTTCAACTGAGCTTTTACCTCTTCGATGGCACGATTCAGCTGCTCGTCTTCGCCTGCCCATTCCTTGGCCGGGTCATTATCAAT